>DASSYL010000581.1:0-4067 GCA_035703315.1 Candidatus Acidiferrum sp.
GTGACGTGATACCCGCAGCCGCCGGCGAGCACAGCGGTGGCGGCAAATGTTAGAACGGCAAGGGCGCGGCTCATTCCTACGGTTTCTGGTCCAAGAGTTTCTCGGCCAATCTTACCGCGTTCGAAGCGGGGAGGCGAAGATTGTCGGCGGCGGCCCAGAACCAGAAGGCGCCGGGAATGGATGAGTCGGGAGAAGGAGGAGCAAGTTGCAGAGAGATTTCACCGGCGGAGCTGACGTTACTGGGAGGGGCCTCATTTCCGGTGGGCGTGAAGCCGGCTTCGACGCAGAGTTTGCTGATCGCGGCCGCGTCGCAGTTGGAATCGAGGAAAGCGGAGGCGGATACAGTTGAACCGTAGAAGACGGGAGCGTGGAGAAGCTGAATCGCAGGAACTTTTGTCGCCGAGGGCAGAAGGGCTTGTACTTCCCGGCGGATAGCGGCAAGAGATGCGCTCAGCGATTGATGGCTGGCGGCGCCGAAGCGATCGAGCATGCTGTAGGCGACTTGTGCGTCGAAAATTTCTTTGCCGACAGACTGGAAAGTGAGCAGCTGACCGGTTTGGGATTCGAGTTCTTCGATGCCGGGTTTCCCTGCGGCAGAGACGGGTTGGAACGCAACGGCGCTGATGGCGGAAGGTTTCAGCGAGTTAAGCGCGAGGGCCAGGCGGGCGATGAGTTCGGCTGGAGCGGACGGGATTGCAAACGGGCTTGCGTACCCGCTTGCTGCTGGTGTCGAGATTTTCGGCAACCAGGCCGCGACGCCGGATTGCCCGGCGAGTTGGCCGGAAAGATCCACAATATGCGCGCCGCTTCGCCGAGCCAGTGCAAGATTGGTTTTGGTGAAAGTCGGAGAGCCAGTGAAGAAGATGATCCATGCCTTATCGAAGCTGTCTTCTTCGACCGGCTGGATGACGGCTGCCTCCCCGCCTGCTTCGGTGAGAGTGCCAGCCGCGGTTTCTTCGTCGACGAGGCGAAAATCGGAAGCGGCGAAGCGGCTTTCTTCGAGGAGAGATTTCAGCTCGGTGCCGAGAAGTGACGAGGCACCAGCGATGACGAGTCGGCGCGATTCAAGAGGAGTGGTCATGGGTCAGGATTGGCTCAAAGAGGGGCGGTACGCGATACCGCGCGATGGCGAAGAAAGCGGATGAGATGGAGTGCGACGCCGGTGGCCACATAGGAGCCGGCGATAAGGAGAAGTACAAACTCGGACCAGCGCCAGATGGCAGCGGCAAGCAGAGCCAGAAGGACGACGTTCAGGGAAGGTTGTTTACGGGTCCACGGAAGGTCCTTGAAGCTATAGAAGCGGATGGTACTGGTCATCAGAGCGGCCAGGCAAAGTGCGAGAACGATCCACGCAACGGACCAGCGCCAATCCTGAATCGGAAAGCCGCGTACGGAATGGACAGTGGCGGCGATCATGCCTGCAGCGGCGGGAGTGGGCATGCCCACAAAATATTTGGAGCCACCGGGCGCCATCCCCTGAACGTTGAAGCGAGCCAGCCGCCAAGCGCAGCAGACTACGAAAGCGAGACAGAACCACCAGCCAAACTGGGCCACTTGTGAAGCTTGCGACGAAGAATCCGGCAGACCGCGAACTCCCCATGCATAGGCTAGAAGCCCTGGCGCAATGCCAAAACTGACCACATCGGCGAGCGAGTCGAATTGCACGCCGAACTCAGTGTTGGTGCCGGTCATGCGGGCGACGCGGCCGTCGAGCGAATCGAAGAGGATGGCAAGACCAATGGCTTTGGCGGCGCGATTGAAGTCGTCATGCGCGCCCATCAATGACGCGACACAAGCATAGTATCCGCAGAGCAGATTGCCGACTGTGAAAAGACTCGGCAGGAGAAAAATGCCGCGGCGCAGGCGAGCCTGAGTGCGGGAGCGGCGGCCCTCGAAAGGGATCTCGTGCTGATCGATCTCAGCCATGGTAGTTAGGTGTCTCCGCCAGCTGCGCCTGTTCTTCGGCGCGTGATGAGCGCGTAGTGGCCGGCCAACGGGCGAGCGTGCTGGAACCGCCGTGCACCGTATCTCCTACTTTTACCAGAAGTTCGGAGCCGGAGGGGACCCAGAGATCGACCCGTGAGCCAAAACGAACAAGGCCGATGCGCTCACCTTTGGCGACGACGTCCTGCGGCTTTTTCCAGGAGACGACGCGGCGAGCGACAAGGCCAGCGATTTGTTTGAACTCGATGTTTCCGGCGGTGGTGGCGAGCGTAAAAATATTCTGTTCGTTTTGCGTGGAGGCGTTGGCGTCCCATGCAGCGAGGAATTTGCCGGGGCGATAATCTACTTTGGTGATTACGCCGGCGGCGGGAGAGCGATTGATGTGGACGTTCCAGATGGCCAGGAAGATGCTGACGCGCGTGCCGGGTCGGCCGGCGTTTTGCTCATCGGTAATGACGACGACTCGGCCGTCGGCGGGGGATACGATGGCCGAAGGATCTTCGGGGATGGCACGCTCGGGATCTCGGAAGAAAGAGAAACAGAAGAGTCCGAGTGCGATCAGGACCGATCCGAGAATCCACCAGTGAAATAAAATGGCGAACCCGCCGAGGAGTATAGGCGGCACGCCGAAATAGTAGCCTTCTTTGACCATGCGCTACTCAAGATACCACAGCGCAGGCACCAGCCGACCGCGGCGCCGGGCGTCAAAAGCGCGGGACAGCGCGCAAAGACGACTCTGCGCGTAGGTAGAGTGCGTTTCGACCTCGTGGCGAGGGGCGCGCGCTACGAATCAGGCGTGTTGCGCGCGCGCGCGTTGGATACGTGAAGCAATCCGCTCCATTTCGTCCTTGCAGTGGAGCTTCAACTTTTTTAGCTTGATTTCTTCCAGGAGATCTTCCGAACTGAGGTAGGGTTCCTTGAGGATACGTTGCAACTCCGCGTCGTACTTGTGATGCTCTTCTAACAGACGCTGATACTCGGCGTCTGTATCGAGGAGTATATCCCGAGGGCTCCGCTGCAATGTTGCCATGCGTTCCTCCTCCTTGATGCTCGTCAAATTTTTGAAATACGTTTGCTGCTACTTCCCCTGTGCCGGGATAGGATGCGGTTGGGTCCCGACGAGGCTGACGGTAACTCTGTGCAAAGTTGGAGTCAAGAGAGAACCACAGGTATTTTTGTACTAGGCCGGGAGCGAGAGACTCATCAGGAGAGCAGATTCATCGGGGTTGCGGTAGTAACCGGGGCGACGGCCCATGCTTTGGAAGCCGAACTTTTTGTAGAACGCGATTGCGGCGGAGTTGGATTCGCGGACTTCCAGAAAAATCTTCCGGACGGAAGATGCGGCTGCCTGTTGGAGAAAATTTAGGAGAAGAAAAGAAGCGTGACCGCATTGGCGATGAGCCGGGCGCACGGCCACATCGAGAATTTCGGCTTCTTCGCCGAGGTGTCGCCATTGCAGGACGGCAATGAGTTCGTGGTCGAGCTCGCAGACGAAGGTGCGGATTGCGCCGATGCGCGAGTGCGTGAAGCGCTCCAAGTCGCCTGGCGCGGGGGCCGAAAGATTGGATTCGATGAGGATGGAGCGAATCGCTGTGGCCTCGTCGGGCCGGCCGGGACGGAAAAGGCGAGATGGCTCGGGGCTGGCGGTCATGCTTTTACGGCGGAGGCGTGGTCTTTCCAGAACAATTCGGCATCGGAGCGGCGAACGTAGTTGGCGTCGAGCGAGACGGCGTCGGTGGTCTGCCCTGACAGGAATTTCTGGTGGGCAAGTGCGCCAAGTTGGACAGCGAATGGCGCCTCGATCCGTTCGAGCGTATCGCCCTTGGACTGGCGGGATGCCCACTGCGGAAGAATTTCGAGAAGGTGCGGGTCGGGAGTACGCCAGAAGACCGGCGAGGCGCCGCAGTGACCGTCGACCTTCGCCACAAAATTTTCTAGGCCTACGACGGTCTCGGGCTCGCTGGAAGCACCCGGCCCGTCGAATAGAGCGGCGAAGACCTGCTTGCGGCGAGCATCGAAGTAGCTAGCGACATAGGCGGGGTCTGGGCTCGCGAATAAGGATTCAAATCTAGCAAGCGCCTCCAGGCGCGACACGGCCACGATCGGCTTTCGAAAAATCTCGG
>DASSYL010000113.1:0-3790 GCA_035703315.1 Candidatus Acidiferrum sp.
CGCCAGTGTCTATCTGGAAAAATATCTCGAAAAGCCGCGGCACATCGAAATCCAAATCCTCGCCGACGCTCACGGCCGGGTAGTCTCGCTCGGCGAACGTGAATGCTCCGTCCAGCGCCGCCACCAGAAAGTCATCGAAGAAGCTCCTTCTCCCATCATGACGCCGGAACTGCGCAAGCGCATGGGCGATGCCGCGGCTCGCCTCGCTCGCGCCGGCGGCTACACCAATGCTGGCACCGTCGAATTTCTAGTCGATGCTCACTACAATTTTTATTTTCTCGAAGTAAATACCCGCCTGCAGGTCGAGCATCCCGTCACCGAGCAAGTCACTGGCCTCGATCTCGTCAAGCTGCAAATCGCCATCGCCGCCGGCCACCGCCTTCCCTTCGCCTGGGAAACCATTACGCCGCGTGGCCACTCCATGGAAGTCCGCCTTTACGCCGAAGATCCCGAAAACAATTTCTTCCCCTCGCCCGGAAAAATTCTTTCTCGCCACGCGCCGAGCGGCCCGGGCATTCGTGTCGACGAAGGTGTCTACGAAGGCTGGACCGTTCCAATGGACTACGACCCGCTGCTCAGCAAACTCATTGCGTGGGGTAACAGTCGCGAAGAGACCATCTCCCGCCTCCGCCGCGCGCTGGAGGAATATTCCATCACCGGCATTAAAACGAACGCCGCGCTTTTCCGCCGCATTCTTGCCGAGCCGGATTTTCTCCGCGCCGAAATTCACACCAAGTGGCTCGACGAAATTTTGCGTCGCCCGCATCCTGGCGCACACCACGACGCCAATACCGTCGATGCCGCCGTCATCGCCGCGGCCTTTTGGCAAGCCACTCGCAATGGCTCTGTGAATTCCCATTCCTCTGACCCCGCCGCGCCCGAATCCGCCTGGAAGCATGAAGGCCGCCGCCAGCAGTTGGAGCGCCTGCGGTGAAATACCAGGTCCTGCTCGCCGGAAAGACGCGCGTCGTCGAGCTCGAACAGCAAAATGGCGCTTGGAAAATCTCTCTCGACGGCAACCCGCTCGATGCCAACGCCGTCGAAGTTGCTCCTCACACCTTCAGCGTTCTCTTGAACGGCGAGTCGCATCAAATCCACATCGTGCCACGCCCGGACGGCGCGCTCACTCTTCACACGGGCCTCGCCGAATATCACGCCGAAATCAGCGATCTGCGCTCTTGGCGCGGCCGTCGCCATGGCGCGCTCGAAGCGGAAGGCCGCCAGCAAATCGCCGCGCCCATGCCCGGCAAGGTTGTTCGCATCCTCGTGAAGCAAGGCGACATCGTCGAAGCGGGCCAGGGCCTGCTCGTGGTCGAAGCCATGAAAATGCAAAATGAAATTCGCTCGCCCAAGAGCGGCAAAATCGAGAAGCTCTTCGCCAAAGAAGGCCAGCCCGTCAACGCCGGCGAAGTCCTCCTCTGGGTCGAGTAGGACACCCCCGCAACTTGGTACTGGCAGGTGTTTAGACTCCTGCTTTTCTCTGGGATTTTTCGGGAGATTTCTGCGGACTTAATTCTGCGGCGTCGCCGCTTTCCCCGGCACGCTGCTCTTCGCCGCCCCGGGCAACTTGCCGTTTGATTCCAGTACCTGTCGCGCCAGGTAATTCTTTACGCCCGCTTCATCCCGCGCCACCGCCAGGTAGGCGGCGCGCAACAGTTGTTCCTTGCGGTTCCGCAGCGTATCGCGAATGGACTGCTGCACCTGTGGATCGCCAATCCCGCGCTGCCCCGCCGATTCCCGGGTCACCAGCTTCAAAATCCGCACGCTGTCCTTCAGCACGATCGGTTGGCTCACTTGCCCCGGCTTCATGCCGATCACCATCTTTTTCAGCGCCGGGTCCGACTGATTCAGCGCCGACTCCGGCACATAACCCAGGTCGCCGCCGGTCACCGCCGTGTTCATGTCCTCGGAATAATCCATCGCCAGTTGCGCAAAGTCCGCGCCGCTGTTCAGCCGGTCCATCAGCATTTTCACTTTGCGCTCGGCTTCGGCCTGGTTGGTCGCGTCATCGTTCTTGCGGTTGCGCACTTGCATTTCCTTGCGCGGTGTCACCACGATCTGCGCGATGCGATATTGCGGCTCCGCCACGTTGAACTGGGGCTTGTTCGCGTTGTAGAAGTCCGCGATGTCCTGGTCGGTGATCGTTACCTTGGCCACCACTTCGCGGTTGATCAGTTTTTGAATGGAAAGTTCGCGCCGCACCGTGTTTTTCAAATCTTCTACGGTCACGCCACGCTCTTTCAGCTGCCGTTGAAATTCGTCCTCGGTGTAGGGGCTTTTCAGCTCGGTGAACTTGTCTTCCACTTCGCCGTCGCTGGCTTCCAGGTTCAGCTTCTTCGCGCGCTCCAGCAGAATTTCGTTGTTGATCAGCTCATCGATCACGTTGAGCTTCAGCGAAAGCGCCTCTTCCTGCGAAGGCTCCTGCCCCTCCGGACTGATGCGCGTCCGGTAATACTTATCCACTTCGTCGCGCTTGATCTCTTTTCCGTTCACCACGGCCCACACGTCCGCCGACGGCGCTGTGGTGTTCTTGCAGCCAGCCCCCAGAAACGCCAACGTCAACACCAGTGACAGCAGCGCTTTGTCGAAGCGCGCCAAGGTGCCTGCGTAATCGCGCACCACGGTCTTGGCGAACTCGCCCTCGAGGAGGGATTTCCTTAACGTTTTCAATGGATCCCGCTTAAGCGGCTTTTTTGACTTTGCCCGCGCGGATGCACGCCGTGCACACGCGTACGCGCTTCCGGGCGCCCGCCACTAACGCGCGCACCGATCGCAAATTCGGGTTCCAGCGGCGCCGCCGCGTGTTGTTGGCGTGGCTTACGACGTTTCCGTAGCTCGGCCCTTTGCCGCAGTATTCACACTTCAGTGCCATAACGATTCTACTTCCCATCTAATTGGAATTGCAGACCACCCAGTGTACCAGACCTGCGGCGGCCCTCAAAGCACTCACATCGTAATGTATCTATAACAGGCGCGATGGAACGCCTTCAGGATAGATCCTCCCAATTTATCGCCGATATCTTCGGGCGCAACGAACCTCTTCGGAGTCCGAGATCGGCGAACTAGACGCCGCTCTTCGCGAAGGAGAATGGGGAAAGGTCTTGGCCGCGATCAGTGCAAAGTGACTTTGCAGACGGTCTACATAAACAACGGGATATTCGCCTTTACCAGTGTTCCCGGTTCGCTCCGAGTTACCGTTAGGCCCGCCAGATCCCCTGCTTCGCGTAAAGGTTTTCTTTTTGTTTTTTATATTGCATTCGGCCTGAATGTCGATGATTGCTGGGTGCCAAATAGCTTAAAAAGCGCCCCGAAGCCTATACAATCGATCGCTGAGCTTCTGGGCGGCAAGTAGGTGAGGGATAGCTTCCACGGCCGCCTTCCCTTCAATAGCGGGATCGCTAGGTGCGCATCTTCTGAAACAAGCCATACAGCGCCATTCCCGCTCCGCCTAGAAACAGGATTGGCGTCAAATAAACATTCACAAATTCTGGCACTTCCACCGGCAGCTTCAAGCCGCTATGCCCTCCAGCAAAGTAGTAAATCACTCCCGCCAGTAAGGCCCATAACAAACCTCGCCGGATGTTGGCGCCCCCGTCGCCGGACTGTCCGCTTCGCTTAGCGCCAGCACCGAGCCGCGCCGCGGGAATCGCTTCCCGGCAGAACGGACAACGTTCTAACGTCGGTCCTACCGGCTTCCCGCAAAAGGGACAGTTCCGCTTTTCCATAAACCGAGCCTCGCCAGGTCGCTGCTTGGTCCCAATGCTTTGTTTCGCGCGGTACAACCACACTA
>DASSYL010000222.1:0-2327 GCA_035703315.1 Candidatus Acidiferrum sp.
TGGCCGCTACTACTACCTTACTGGCCCAGGCGTTTTCGTTCTTCATCCATCCTGCGGATAAATTCCTCGAACTTGGGTTTCTGATCCGGTGCGAGGATCTGGCGGATTTTCTCGCGGGTCTTTTGTCGGACCGCGTCCACCTGCGGATCGCTGACGGCATGAATCGCTTTGTACTCGATCTGTGCCTTGTCCAGGATGGCATTGACCTGGCCTTGCTGCTCGGCAGTCAAGTTCACGTCTCGCGCAAGTTGCTCTCGTTTTTGCGCGCGCCGCTGTTCTGATGTCAATTGCGTGGGAGCGGTTGAGGCATAGCTGCGATGTGCGAATGCATAACCCAAAACCGCACCCAGCGCGGTACCCAGCACAAACACCAGCGCCAGCCAAAACGTTGCTTTTTGCTGTACGGTGGGTTCGGTCATCTCTAATTGCCTGCCGGCCCGACCAGCAGATCATCCTGAATCGCACTGCTGTCCACCAGCCCCGCCCATTGTTGCGCATTCCAGCCGATGTTGGTACCGCTCGGCATTTGGTATACCCAGGTCGCCGCAATCAGCAAACCCAGCGAAGCCAGCACCGTCAGCCGCGACGCCAACCGCGGCACCGCAGCCCAGGTTTGGGCTTTTTGTTCGAGCTCCGCCTCCCGCGACGCGATGGAAGCCATGACGCGCGCCAGGAAAAACGGCCCTGGTTCTTTCTTGTTTTCTTGAGCGCCCAAAATTTCGCGCACTTCCACCAATTCTTCAGCAAAGGTGCGGCAAGCTTCGCAGGAATATGCGTGCGCGCGCATTTCGTGCGGCAGTAGCCCCAACAGCGTGCCCGAAGCGGCGACCCGGCCGCGTGCCTCCGGACTCACGCTCGCTTCCAGCGCGTCGCAAACACGCTCGCACTCCGCGTCTACCTCATGCGTAAATCGCCACATAAACAGACCTCCCACCAATGCAACCACTCGCTCAAACTTCGCGCTTCTCTCGCCGCGCATATTCCACGATACGCCGGCGCGCGCGAAACAACCGGACCTTTACCGTGTTCGCATTCAATCCTAACGAATCCGCGATCTCTTCCACCGAAAATCCTTCCACTTCTTTCAAAATCAGCATGGCCCGGTCGCGATCGTCCAGTTGCGCCAGCATGTTGTCAAGGCGCTGGCGCATCGCCATTCGTTCGCTCGTATCCGGCCCGTTCTCAGCTTTCTGTTCGGTCGCGCTGAACTGCCGCGACTGATCCTCGCTGAAGTCCGCCTCATAAACCAGCGGCCGCGCCTTGCGCTTGCGAAGCAGGTCCCAGCATTCATTCACCGTGATCTTGTACAACCAGGTGCTGAACGCCGCGCGCTGATCAAAGCGTTTCAGTGAAAAGTACGCTTTCACAAAAACCTGCTGCGCGATGTCCTCTACATCCTCCTGCCGCTTCAAAATTCCGCGAGCCACCGCAAACACCCGGTGCTGATGCCGTTGCACCAGAACTTCAAAGGACTCCTTGTCGCCCTTCTGAGCCCGCCGTACCAGCTGCCGCTCTTCGGCAGCCGCGACCGACGGAGAGTTCGCCGCTTGTTTGAGAGCGGAACTCTCCGCTTCGGCTATCTTTGTGACGCGCGCCATCGTTTCCCGGTTTCGTGGTTTCTACCGGCCCAGAGTACAACCGGTCCCATCACTGATACGGATGTTTCACTCAGTCCATTTCGAGTTTATGCTTGCCTTGGCTCTTATCTATATGGAATAATGCCCGCATGATTATCGGTGACCGCCTTCGCGCTCTGCGCGAAGAAAAGAAACTCTCCCAGGGCGACATCGAGAAGCGAACCGGGTTACTCCGTTGCTACATCTCACGCGTCGAAAATGGTCATACTGTCCCGGCCATTGAAACGCTGGAGAAGCTCGCTCGCGCTCTCGAAGTGCCTCTCTATCAACTCTTCTACGACGGTGAAGAACCGCCTCAATTGCCGAACCTCCCTAAGCGCAAGTCGGGTGACGACATCGCTTGGGGCAGCGCCGGCAAGGATGCGCGGTTTCTTAACAAGCTTCGCCGCTTGTTGAGCAAGACCGAGGAAGACGATCGGAAACTGATCCTGTACATGGCGCAGAAGGTGGCCGGCAGGTAGTTTCTTGTGTCTTTCCCCATCTGTGAGCGCAATTTGGTCCTTATCAGAAGGCCGCATCGACCGTGTGCGGCCTTTTCGCTTATTCCCACTCAATCGTTCCCGGTGGTTTCGACGTGATGTCGTAGACCACGCGAGTTACGCCCTCTACCTCATTTACGATGCGCGTGGAGATTCGCTCCAGTACTTCCGCCGGCAGTCGAGTCCAGTCCGCCGTCATGGCGTCATCGCT
>DASSYL010000228.1:0-13142 GCA_035703315.1 Candidatus Acidiferrum sp.
AGTTCGAAGGTGTGACGTATTTGAATTTGGCGGGGAACAGTCCGATACCGAAGGTGGCGATCAAGAGGATGCAGGAGGCGATCGAGTGGAAGAAGCATCCACAGCGGATACCGGATGCGGCGTTTTTTGAGGTGCCGAACCGGGTGCGGGCAGCGATTGCGAAGCTGATCGGAGGCAAGCCGGAAGAGATTGCACTGACGACCGGAGCGAGTACCGGGATGGCGGCAGTGGCGTATGGGTTGAACTGGAAGCCGGGCGACGAGGTGATTACGGCGAGCGGGGAGTTTCCGCTGCAGTATGCGACTTGGAAACCAATGGAGGAGCGGGAAGGGATTAAGGTCAATGTAGTTAAGGCAAGAGGAACTTTTCATGATTCTGACGACTTTATCGAAGCACTGACGCCCAGGACGAAGCTCGTATCGGTAAGTCATGTGCGGTTTGACAACGGCGGGATGATTGACGCGGCGAAACTTGCGGCGGCGTGCCATGCGCAGGGTGCGCTGCTGCTGCTGGATGTGAGCCAGAGCTGCGGCGCGGTGCCGATGGACGTGACCCAGATGGGCGTGGATTTTCTGGTGTGCGCGGGATACAAGTGGCTGCTGGGGCCGTTTGGCACGGGATTTTTCTGGGCGAAGCACGAGCACATTGCGAAGATGCGGCCCGGTCCGTTTTACTGGATGGCGGCGGAAGGTGTGGAGAATTTTGCGGATTTGGCGACGGCTCCTCCTCGGCCGGCGAATGCGGCGCGGCGCTGGGATGCGGCGGAGACGGCGAACTACTACAACCTTTCGGCGCTGGAAGGCGGGCTGGAACTGGTGCTGCGCGCGGGAGCGGAGACGGTGGCGGAGCACAATCACCGGCTGATCGAGCAACTGTTTGCACTTTTACCGGCAGACCGGTGCGTAGTGGCAAGTCCTTTAGAACGGGCGCGGCGCGGGCCGTATGGATGTTTTCAGGCGCGGTCGGCGGAGAAGACGCGCGAGTTGTACGAGAAATTGCGGTCGGAGAATGTAATTACGAGTTTGCGCGAACGGAAGATTCGCGTTTCGCCGTATCTGTACAACACCGAGCAGGATGTGGACCGGTTAGTGCGAGTAATCACGGCGTAAAGAGCGCAGAAGAAGGAATGGACTCGCGCGGAGGCGCAAAGACGCGGAGCGATCCGGTGCTGAAGAGGGCTTCTGTCACGGAAGCATGGACGACGCAGGTCAGAAGTGGGAGCGGAGTTCGCGGAAGGCGGGGAGGATGACGAGTTTGGAGGAGCCGGCTTCGACGGGTTCGTGTTCCATGTGCCAGGTGTGCTGGTGGGGGATGTAGACGGCGTTGAGGCCGACTTTCATGGCGGGGTTGATGTCGCTGCGAGGAGAGTTGCCGATCATCCAGCCGTGTGTTTTGACGATTTTGTGTTTGTGGATGAGGCCGGTGTAGGTGACAGTGTCTTTTTCGGGGACGATTTCGATGGCTTCGAAAAAGCCCTGCAGGCCGGAGCGCTGCACCTTGGCGGACTGTTCGGCGGGCTCGCCCTTGGTGAAAAGGATGAGGCGGTGGCGTTCGGTGAGGTAGGCGAGGGTTTCGGGAACGCCGTCGAGGATTTTGGGCGGAGTGCGTTCGAGTTCGACGACGCGATTGTGGATTTCGGCTAGGGTTTCGCGGGTGGCCGCCTGATCGGCGAGCTTCAGGTAGGTTTCTTCTAGCGATTTGCCAAAGCTGCGGACGCCGTAACCGTACTGGCGGATGTTCTTGCGCTCTGTTTCGTTGAGAATGTGGCGAATATAGGCGCGTGCGTAGCCGCAGGGCTCGACGAGGGTGATGAAGTCTTCGATGAGCTTTTCGAAGAAGACATTGTTCTCCCAGAGGGTGTCGTCGGCATCGATCATGAGGGTGTGGCGTCGCATGGGTTGTTAGACGTTGGCGGCTCGCGCGACGTGAATGATCGACGTAGCGCAGCTCAAAAGCAGATTCTCCTGGCAAGAGCCGCTCGGAGCACAAGCGGTCCTCACCTCGTTGGAATGACAAGACCTCGTCTGAGGCTAAACCCAAAACAAGGAATCAGTGTAGCAGGCGAAGCGCGTCTTCGGCGATTTCGGCGGCCGCATTCGCGCGGGCCATTTTTGTGGCGGAGTCGCGAAGGCGGGCGAGGCGAGTGGGGTCGTCAAGGAGTTTGGAGATTTTCCAGGCGGCCGCGGGGAGATTGTTGCAGCGGATGGCCGCGCCGTTTTCGAGAAGATGATCGGCGTTACGGAATTCCTGGCCGGGGATAGGCTCGATGAGCGCCATGGGGAGACGGCGAGCTAGAGCTTCGGACGTGGTCAAGCCGCCGGCTTTGCCGACGAGGAGGTCGGCGGCGGCCATGTATTGGTCCATTTCGGTCGTGAAACCAACAGGGACTAGGCGTGGCGCACCGCCGGAGAGTGCGCCGGCGGTGCGGACGATTTCGTCGAGCCGCTTTTTAACCTTTTCGGCCTTGCCTGCGATGGCGACGAGTTGCCACGGTTTTTGCAGGGCCAGAAGATCGTGGACAAGTTGTTCGACCGGGCCGACGCCGTAACCGCCCGCGGCGAGAAGAATGAGGGGAGCGGAGGAATCGAGTTTGAGGTGTGCGCGCGCTACAGAGCGGTCCAGCGGCGTGGCAAAAAGCGGGTCGATGGGGATGCCGGTGATGCGGATAATTTCGCGCGGGACGCCGATGCCCGCAAGATATTCGGCGGCTTCGGGGATGGCGACGTAGTAGCGGCTGACCGTGCGGCAGAGCCACATGGCGTGTACGTCGTAGTCGGTGACGACGATGGCATTTTTGGCTAGGAGCCTTTTCTTGGCGATGAGCCAGGCAAGAATTTCTGCGGGAAGAAAATGCGTGGCGACACAGAGGTCGGGCTGAACACGCTTGAGTAGACGGATCATGGGTTGTGCGTTGAGGCGGTCAAGCGCGAGGCGGCGGCGAGGGTTTTGCCATGGCTGGTCAGTGCGATCGTAGAGGACGCCCATGAGGTCCGGCGCGTTGCGAACCATGGAAATGTAAGTTTTGTCGTAGAGATTTTGAAAAAGTTTGCTGACGTATTTTATGGCGTCGATGTGTTCGACGGCGCAGTCGCCGCGGGCGGCGAATGCTTTTTCGAGAGCTTGCGCGGCGCGGACGTGGCCGGCGCCCGAGGATGCGGATAGAAGGAGGACGCGAGGCTTGCGGCTCATTTGCGATTGTTCATCCGGGCTTCTTGGTGCCGGACGCCAGTTTTTCCAGAATGGCGCGACCGAGTTTTTCTAGTTCACCGAAGCGGGCCAGATAGTCCTGAAACTCCTGGTTAAGGAGCTGCGCATCCTGCACATTGAGTTGCTGGCGAAGAATGATGTCGCGGAGTTTCACAGGGTGGGGGAGAAGGGCGTCTTCCTTGAGTTCTTCGAGTGCAGTGGCGGCGTCGTAGTGATACATGTCGGACTCCTGCGAATGCGATAGCAGGATTGTACTCGTTTGCGGAAGAGCAGGGAATCAGGCGGCAGTGTGCAGAAATTCGTAGCGGTCGATTTTGGCGGCCACGCCCTTTTTGCCGTTTTGCGTGGCCTCGGTGCGAACGATCTGGCCGTGGCAGCGGATGTTCACGTCGCCGGAGCGCGTGACTTGCTCGGGGAGCGTGATGATGAATTCGATGTTGCTGCCCAGCTTGAATTCCGCCTCGGCGAGAAAGTAAAGTCCGCGGTAACTGACGTCACGAGTGAACGCTTTCATCTCGTGAGAATTCGAATCGAGCGACAGAATTCTCATCGGCAAGGTCATGTTGAAGCGGCGAGCTTCGCGGCGGTCTGCGCCCTCGGACATACTGCTCCCTGTGGCTGCATCAAATGCAGGCAAAACCTATCATCAGCGCGGGTGAAACCGCAATCCGAAATTCGCTGAATTTAGCTCTAGTACTTACAGAAGGACTCAACAAGTACTAAACCTGCGGACGTAAATCGCGAGGCGGATGGGAAGCAAATTTCCCGGGCCGCGCGAAGGCCTAGTACGCGAGCTTGCGGGGATGGGTAGCGCGGAATATACTCCGCACAGACCGGCCGAATGCGCTGATCGAAGAGTGGCGAGATGAGCGTGCTGAGATGCAGCGCCGCCAACATCCCCGAGTGCGACTGCGGATACCCGCACGGCTGAGGTGGTCCGCCCCACTAGGCCAGCGAATCGAACCATGCGAAACGATAAACACGTCGCGAGGCGGGTTGCTGCTGGCGTGCGGTGAAGCACCGAGCGCGGGGCACTCACTCTGGGTGACATTTCCATTTGATGCAGACGCCAGCGCGGTGCAGCCAGAGGTGTTGGCGCGTGTGATGCGCCGCGAGCGGAGCAAGGAAGACACGGAGAAGCGATGGAAAGTTGGGCTGCAGTTCGAACGAGCGGAGCCTCCGCCAATCTCCGGCAACGGTAAGGACAGCGGAACCGAAAAGAAAAACGGCGCCGGAAGGAATATCGCTCTGCCGATTCGCGTGCGCCCGCAAAATGTGCCCTGGCATGAAGAGGCGATGACGATGGAGGTCTCGCCAGGGAAAGTGAAATTTGTGACCAACCGGGAATATGCTTTTGGGCAGCGACTGCTGGTTTCCTTTGATGCACGCAGCGACGCGCCGTGGGTCGGCGACCAGGAATGGGAAGGCGAAGTGACCGGTATAGAGATGGAAGCCGACAGCGACTCGGTGACGGTCACGGTACGCAAGAAATCGGCCTGAGAGCCGAGTCGAGCAAATCAGCTCGTGTACACTGTTGGCGCCATCATGAGTCAGGGACATCAATCCAAAAATTTCTTTTTGCAAGGGCCGGCTGGAAAACTGGAGGCAGTGCTCTGGACGCCCCATAGCGATACACCGCCACAAAGTGCCGCGCTGGTATGCCATCCGCATCCGCTATTCGGCGGAACCTTGCACAACAAGGTCGTCTATCAGGCGGCAAAGGCCTTGGACGGTTTCAGGATGCCCGTTCTGCGATTCAATTTTCGCGGAGCGGGAGTGAGCGAGGGCCATCATGACCGCGGAAGAGGCGAGCTGGATGATGTGCGCTCGGCGTTGGCATTTCTGGCCGAGGAATTTTCCGGAACGCCGTTGTTACTGGCGGGTTTCAGCTTCGGATGCTGGGTGGGACTGCGCGTCGGTTGCGAAGACGCGCGCGTCGAAAAGTTGATCGGCATAGGAGCGCCGGTGAACAATTCCGATTTTTCGTATTTGCGGAATTGCGGAAAACCAAAACTGTTTGTGCACGGCTCGAACGACGAACATGGAGACGTGAATAAGGTAAGGAAGATGGTGGCGAGTCTTGCAGGAGAAAACGAGCTGGCAGTGATCGAAGAAGTGGACCATTTCTTTAGCGGAAAGATCGATGCGCTTGGCGCCGCCATCACCAGCTGGGTCGGAGCTCATTCGCTCGACTGAAACGAGTTTGGGTGTAGAATGGTCGGACGTGCCCCCGCCGCAGTTCGGTTCTCACGGAGGAGAGCCGCCCATGTTCGACAAATACCTTCCTTATTGGATGACCCGTGGAATGTTGCGCGCCGGCGTCATGATGGCCGGCATTCTGTTCGTCATTTCTTATGCCGTGGACGTGACGCTCGCCGGATTCGGCGTATCAGCGGCAGCGACGGTCTTGAATGACGTCGCGATCGCGCTGATTGCCGCTTGTGTGCTGCTGTTTTATCTGTTTTCCAGCCGCACCGAGCAAATTTTTCTGCGAGCCAGAGAACGCATGAATCTTACGATTGAAGTGAATCACCACATGCGACACGTGCTCTGCGAAATGCGTCGCGCTGCGGAAATTGAAGACCGCGAAGTGCGGCTGCGGATGATGGACCAAGCCGTAGAAGAAGCCGACCACCTGCTGATTGACCTGGTGCCGACCGTTAGCGCCGAAGGAAGGCCGCGGGTTGCGTCCCTCGAGCATCGGTGATCGGTCGGGAAAACCACGGGCAAAAAATCAGCCGGACTGCCCACGGGAAAAAAGCCGCGAAAACTGATCAATGGTTGCCGGCGGAATGCCGACCAGTTTCACATTTTCCATAACGTGCTCTTCGCGGGACATGCCCACCAAGGCCGCGGTGATTCCCGGCGATGACCGAACAAATTGCAGGGCGCGCTCCGCGTCAGACTGCAGTCCCATTGCTTCCGCTACGAACGAAGGAAGATTGCTCGCCACCTGACCTTGCAGCAACGAAGCACTGGCAATCAGCGTGACGTTCAATTCCTCAGCGGCTTCCATGATGGTTAGATTTTTGCCTTCGACAGATTGATTGCCGAGCGTGAGCGCCTCCGTCATGCCCAGGTTAAAAGGCAGCTGTACGAAGCGGAAGTGGTGGCCGTCCCCGCCGATTTCTCGGGCGATAGCGACGAAATCGGAAAGCTGCATGGAGTCACGCGCCCCGGCCTCCTGGCGAAAGCCGTTCCACGTAGCCATCCCGTAGAACTGAATTTTGCCGGTTGCGACGTTGGCTTCGAGGGCATGGAACGCATCGCGAACGCGGGACAGGAACTGCGGCTTGGGGACTTCGGCGAGCTGGGTTTCCGGATTGTGCAAGTAGAAGACATCAATGCAGTCCACGCCCATATTGGCCAGGCTGCGTGCGAGCTGATCCTGCAAGAATCGCGGCGCGATGCAATGGCTTCCGCCGGCGATGTCCTTGGCCTGAAAAACTCCGCGCTGGATATATTCTTCAAAAAAATAACGGTTGGGATCGGGCGGCATTTTCCCATCGGGCGTGAGGTAGCCGGCTTTAGTGCAGACGACGATCTGTTCGCGCGAGAATCCTTTTTCTTCGAGCTGGACTAGCGCCGCACCGATGCTGCGTTCACTGCGTTGAAAACGGTAGTTGATGGCGGCGTCCACGACATTGATACCGTTTTCCACCGCGCTGACAATCGCGGAAGCATACGCGGCGTCGGTGCGTTCATCGGGCTGGCCGAGATAAGTGCCGATGCCGAGGGATGAAAGCACCAGATCCTGCGCTTCGCGGAAGTGGCCGTCGGCGGCGCGGGCGCGAAAGCGCTCTGCATAAGTCTGCGTACCGTTTTTTGTAGCTTTTTCGCTCATTGGTTCCGATGCGCCATCCGGGATTCCCGCGACCGAAAAATGATAAGAGCGCGGCAAGTATAGCAGACGGCTCGGCGCGACGACCTGAGCGATGTGCTTTCGAGTTTAGCGTCAAGACACAGGAAGGCGTGACGCTCGGCGTTCAACGACAGGGCTGCCTTTATGATCGATCAGGGCCTGATGACTACCTAGTCCGGACGCATGTTTGGCGCCAAGGAAACGCGGCGATATTTGAGCTGGCTATTGCTGGCGGCATTTCTCGTTTACGCCAACACACTGATAAATGGTTTCGTGTCCGACGATCTGCAGCAGATCGGAGGAAATCCGTACGCGCACAGTTTTCGTTACGTCGGCAAGATATTTGCAACAACCGTGTGGTCGTTTCAAGGAGAGGAAGGCCGCACGAATTACTACCGCCCGCTGATGATGTTTGGGTATTTGCTCTGCAATAAAGCGTTTCAAGGCTATCCTTTCGGCTTTCACCTGATCAACTTGTTTTTGAATTGCCTCGTCGTGTGGCTGGTGTTCGTGATGTGCCGCAGGCTTTTCGCCGACGATCGCATGGCGTTTGTGGCCGCAGCGCTCTTCGCGTTTCACCCGGTGCATTCGGAAGCCGTGGCGTGGATTGCCGCAGTTACGGAATTGCAGTTGGCTGTTTTTTACCTGCTGACCTTTTTATTTTTTCTGCGCTTAAGGGAGCCTGCGGCGAAGCCTTGGACCCAGGTTCTGATGTGTGTGAGTTTTCTCCTGGCGCTGTTTTCCAAGGAGCAGGCGGTAACGCTGCCGGTGCTCGCCACGATATACGAGCACTTTTACCGCGACGACCGGAGCCAGACAGTCTGGACCCAGAAACTGGCCCGGTACGCAGGGCTGTGGTTGCTCACCGGCGCCTACCTGGTTTTTCGCGTGGTTGTGTTGCACGGATTCGCGCCCGTAGCGCAGCGGCCTGACCTCACCGTGTTTCAACTGGCTCTGAGCGGGCTGTCGCTGATCGGCCAGTACGCCGGAAAACTTTTCTGGCCGCATCCGCTCCTTGCGTTTTACTTGTTCGAGAAAAGCACAAGCTTCTCGGCTCCCCATGTGCTCCTTGGCGCCATCGTCTTGGCAATTTCTTTGCTGCTATTCGCGGTGCTTTGGAAGCGCGCCCGTGCGTATTCCTTCTGGCTGTTGTGGATGGCAGTCACGCTGGCTCCCGTGCTTAACGTTCGGTGGATGGCGGCCAGCGCGTTTGCCGAGCGCTACCTCTACCTTCCTTCCGTCGGTTTTTGCCTGCTGATAGCCGGCGCCGCAGTGTGGTTGTGGGATCGAGCTTCGCAGCCACGATGGGTGCGCGGCGCTGCGGCAGCAGCTGCTATCGCGTTGATGACGCTTTCCTCGGTGCTGATTGTCAGGCGAAACCGGCAGTGGTATGACGACGAAAGGATGATCACGGCCGACCTGGCCAGGCAGCCGCACGCATCCTACCTCCGTTCCAATCTGGGCACCATCGAGTGGTCCAGACAACACAAGGAAGAAGCAGTGCGCCAGTGGAATATTGCCCTCAAGGACAAACCTGCCAACGCGATTGCACTGTGCAACCTGGGCATGGCGATGATGGAGCAGAGAAAGTTTCCGGAGGCTGAGTCGTTTTTGAAAAAGGCGATCGAGGCCCGCCCGCATTTTGCCTCGCCCCATATTTTCCTGGGCCAGCTTTACCTGGAACTCAAACGTCCGGAGGAGGCTGAATCGGAATACCACCGAGCGATCGAAATTTTTCCCCTGAATGCAGAAGCCCACAATCGTTTGGGCACGCTTTACCAGTCTTCGGGCCGTGTCAAAGAAGCCGAGGAACAATTTCGAGCGTCGCTGGACGCTGCACCTACTACCGAAGCATGGAACGGCTTGGGAGACGTCGCGCTATTGCAAGGACGAAAAGAGGAAGCCGCGACGGCGTGGGGCCATGCCGTCGAAATCGAGCCATTCGACGAACATGCAAGGCTCCGGCTGGGACAGGCGTATCAAGAACGGGGGCTACAGGCCGAGGCGGAGGAGCAATACCGGGTGGTGCTCTTGCTAGACCCGCGCAACGAAGCGGCACTTTCGGGAATGCATCGCATCAAGCCCGCGGAGTTTCCCGACATTCGTCCCTGACAGCCGCTCATCCCGGGCCTTCGGCCGGGGGCGCCAGCAAGCGGGCACAGGCGCGCATCATCCTGCGGTAAGGCCAGCCATTTTCGTTGAAAAATATTTCGCCCTCACGCGGATTGCTGTAGAACCAGCGAGCAAGTAGCCAGAGATGCTCGGAAAGGTCGGCCGGGCTCGTTTCCCGTTGCGCCTCCAGTTGTTGACGGAGCAGTTGTTCGGCGGATCGCGGTTCGCCCGCGAGTGTAGCAAAGGAAAGCAGGAACGGGTCGGCGATGCGGCCGGCACGGACTTCGTAGACGGCGACGGATTGTTCTTCGGCGCCGCGCTGATAAATTACAGCGTTAAGGTCCTGTAGGCGGCGGGGAAGCTCCGGTTGGCCTCGTAGCGCATCGTCCAGTTTGTCCAACTTCTTGTGAAGCAGTGCGGCCTTTTCGAAGTCTAGCTCTTCGCTGGCATGGTTGCGATCGCCCTCCAGTTCGTCGCGCAGCGAAGAACCCCCTGTCTCCAGAAACGACGCAAGTCTCCCGACTTCCACGTCATATTCTTCCTTGCTGCATCCCGCAAAACACGGCGCCAGGCACATTTTCATCTCCGAGTAGATGCACCCGGGGAACGTTGGATCGCGGCGAATCTTGATCTGGCAGCGGCGCACCTTGAAGAGATCGAGTACGCCCTCGGCGAACCCCTCGGCGGATTTTCGCGAGGCGAACGGGCCGTAATAAAGACCACCGGAGGGCGTGCCGCTGGCGTCGACCGGAATGCGGCGCGTGGCGTAGCAACGAGGATATGCGTTGCGCAGGCTGATCTTCAGCACCGCCGGTGGCCGAAGCCGCAGCATGTTTTTGTAACGCCTGGGAAAAACCTGTTTGGCTTGCTGGTAGAAAGCCAAATTCTGTTCGAAGGTAGTGGGCGTCAGGCGGTATCGCAAGCCCTTGGCAAAATCGCGCAGGTTCAGCCGCTTGCTGGACGGATCGGCGGGGCCAAGCAAACGCTGGAGGCGACGGCGCAGATCTTGCGTCCGGAAGAAAAATGGTTCTGCGGAAGACTCTCTCGGTTCAATCAGGCAGATGGCGGGTCGGGGCGGAAGCGCTAGAAAAAACTCTTCGTCGCGAGACGGATCGAATTCGAGGCTGCAGTCGAGCTCCAGCACGGAATCAGAATACTACGCTGCAGTGAGGCGTCACGACCGCAAGGACCAGGCAGAAATCACCAGCCGCTGGATTTCGCTGGTGCCTTCGTAAATTTCCGTAATGCGCGCGTCGCGATAAGCGCGCTCTACGGGATATTCGCGGCTATAGCCGTTGCCGCCGTGAATCTGAATGGCTTTGTGGGCGACGCGCGTGGCCATTTCGCTGGCGAAGAGTTTCGCCATGGCGGCATCCTGACTGAAACGCGCGCCCGTATCTTGTTTCCATGCGGCTTTATGAATCAGCAAGCGCGCTGCGTCAATTTCGGTCGCCATATCGGCCAGCATGAACTGAATGGCCTGAAATTGCGCGATGGGATGGCCGAAGGCAAGTCGTTCTTGCGCATACTTTAATGCAGCCTCGAACGCTCCCTGCGCGATTCCCGTGGCTTGTGCGGCGATGCCGATGCGCCCGCCATCCAGCGTGGAAAGTGCGACTTTGTAGCCTTCCCCTTCGTTACCGATGCGGTTGGATTCGGACACCTCGCAATCGGTGAAAACAAGTTCGCTGCAGGCGGTGGCGCTGATGCCCAGTTTCTTCTCCTCCTTGCCGACCTTGAAGCCCGGTGTTCCTTTTTCCACGACCAGCGCGGTGATGCCTTTTTCGCCTTTAACGGGATCGGTGTTCACGTAAACGATCGCCGCGTCGGCTACCCCGCCGTTGGTGATCCACGCTTTAGTGCCATTCAGAACGTATTTGTCTCCGCGCTTCACGGCCTTGGTCTGCAAAGCGGCGGCATTCGAACCAGCCTGCGGTTCGGTCAGTGCGTAGCAGCCGATTTTTTCACCGCGCGCAAATGGCAGCAGGACTTTCTTTTTCTGCTCGCCGGTGCCGTAGCGATGAATCGGATCGCAGTAAAGTGAATTTTGCACTGAGAGAATCACGCCCGTGGAAGCGCAGCACCTCGATATCTCTTCAATCACGATGGCGTAGGAGATGTGATCGAAGCCGGCGCCACCCTCATTTTCCGGCAACGCCACGCCGGTCAGTCCCAACTCGGCGGCTTTTGTGAACAGGTCGTGCGGGAAGTGCCCCGTCTCGTCCAACTCCCGTGCGCGTGGCTTCACTTCCGATTGGGCGAATTCGCGTACCGATTTCCGCAGCAGCAGCTGTTCTTCCCTGAGCTCCAGATTCACTTTTGCGCGCTACCTGTCATTGTCGAGATACTCTTCCGGGACGTCATCCTCGGGCACTTCGTGCGTGCGAATTTCACCCTGGTCGGCGTCCAGCGCATCCTCGACGCCTTTCACGGCTTCGGCCTCGAGCGTCTGCCCTTCTTCCAGCAGTTCGCCTACGCTCTCGGAATCGGCGCGGTCTCTCATGCTGATTCCCTGCAGGTCATTGATGCGACGGCGCCGCGCGTTCTGGCTTTCGTCGTTGAAGCGCAGGCGCCCCGCACGCCGAGGGTCCAGCGAACTGGAAGCCGATCCGGAGGAGGGCTCCGCCGTGCGGACCGGACCACGCCGTAATTTCGGCTTGGTCGCGCTCTTGGCTTTAGTTTTGATGCTGGATTTCGCGACCCTTTTTTTCCCGAGAGGCGTTTTCTTCTTCGTCGCCTTTTTCGCGGCATTTCTTGTGGCTTTGCGTTTCTTTGCCATGGCAATAAGACCTCTCTGCGGCCGGAATCATCAATGGTAAGGGAAAGGGCGGTAAAACAAAATCAGGCCAGCGCTTTACGCAGCTTCTCATATGTTATCGACAAATCTTCCGGATGCACCCTCGTCTCGCCCGTCACCGTCATGAAATTCGAATCACCCACCCAGCGCGGCAACGCGTGCAGGTGCAAGTGGCCGACCACGCCTGCGCCAGCGGCGCGCCCCAGGTTCATGCCCAGGTTCATGCCGTCCGGTTTGTATAGGTCGCGCAGAACCGCTTCTACGCGCTGCGCCAGATGCATCATTTCCGTCAGCGCTGCGGGTTCGCACAATCGTAATTCTGCGATATGCGCATACGGCACGACCATGACGTGGCCCGAAGTGTAGGGATACCGATTCAGAATTACGAAGCAAGAAGTCCCGCGCTGCACGACCAGCGTCACGTCGTCATCCTTGCGCGCCGCGGCGTCGCAGAAAATGCACTCGGGCTGCTTGCCGGAATGAACTTGCGCGATGTACTGATAGCGCCACGGCGTCCAAAGATAATCCATTGCGGCAGCATCCTCGTGCGAAATTGAAAAAATCAGAATGAAGCGGCTGCAAAACAGCAAAGCAAAGTGGCGATCAGGAGTTCGAAGAGTTGCCCGCGGCGGATTCCGCGGCGGCGGTCATGGCGGCGGCTTCGTCGCTATTCACAAAATCTTTTAATTCTTTGCTCGGTTTAAAGAACGGAATGCGCTTGGCGGGGACTTCCACTTTTTCGCCGGTCTTCGGATTGCGGCCCACACGGCCACGGCGCTCGCGTGTGCGGAAGCTGCCGAATCCGCGAATCTCGATCTTTTCACCTTTTTGAATAGCTTCGATAATGCTGTCGAAAATAGTCTCCACGATAGTCTCGGATTCCTTGCGCGGAAGTTCCGTCACCTTCAGCACTTCTTCGATCAGGTCCGCCTTCGTCAACGTCGGTTGCTTGGTCATCGTGGCCACGCCTCGCTAAAGTTCCTAGATGATACGTCGCAGACCCATGAAAGGGAAGGGCTTACGGGAAGATTTGTACGCCCGCTGGTCACTTCCTATCACCAAATGCGCTTGTGGGCAAAACAAAAAATTAGGGGCCAGTGAATTAAAAACTGGCCCCATGGTTAAGAAATGGAATGGCGGCTACCGCGACGAGAGTTTTTGCTT
>DASSYL010000294.1:0-12695 GCA_035703315.1 Candidatus Acidiferrum sp.
CCGTCCTTGGGGGTAATGCGCTCGGGGACGGGCTGCATGCATTCAAACTTGGCGCCGGAATCAAAAAAACGGCACTGCTTGCAGCTGTGCAGTTCGGTATTGCACTTTGGACAGGTTCCGTTGGGATCGAAGCCGGGGGCCAAGACAGCGCCGCAGTTGGCACAGCGCGCGCGAGTAACAGTGCCGACCATGCGCGGAGTGCGCGGGCCAAGGTGGTCGTTCTGCCCGCGCGGGCCGCCGGAGGGCGGCTTCTTTTCAGGGCGTGATTTCTTGTCGTCTTTTTCGGAATCGCGGTAACCGCGATGGCTGTACTTACGATCCACAAACGCCTCCGTGCAGGTATCTTTTTCCGGGACTGGAGTGGCCGCCGGCGGCGTGGCTGCGCGAGCGGAGCGAGCCGATGCGGCTCGCTACACTACAGACCTGCACCCATAAACCGGGAAACGGGCGGTTCTATTCGTTGCACCCTGGTTATCTCAAAGCTTGTAAGACGGACTGCGAAAGCCAGTTCGTCTCAGGATCTGCGACAGAATCCTGAAAGCCTGATTTTATCCAATCGGATTGCTACACTCGGCGTGGCAACGCATACTGCTTTCGGTTTTTCAGGTTCAAAAGGATTGCCAACGTCCGAGATGCAGGAGATGGGACATCTTTGTTTGTAACTCTATGGGAATTTGAAGTCAAGTCAGGAAGTGAAGAATTGTTTGAGCAGGTATATGGGCCGGAGGGCGATTGGGTACGGCTGTTCGGGCGCGATGCGCGCTATCGCGGCACGCGCCTGCTGCGCGATGCGGGGCGAGAGCGAGTGTACGTGACAGTGGATTGTTGGGAGTCGCGCGAGGCGTATGAGGAGTTTCGCCAGAAGTTTGCGGCGGAGTACGCGGAGATAGATGAGCGGTGCGAAGCACTAACAATAACTGAGAGGCAGATGACTTAATCCTCACGAAATATAGCGAGCCGTTTCGACCGCATCACATTGCAACGCTTTCGGATTGGCTTGAGGAAAAGGACGAGTTTGGCCTCGAAATCTACATACCACATGGGGAGCAAGTAGCTCTCTTTTCACAGTTCGCTCCTTACGGGAAGTTAAGCAACAGATCGACAAAATAGCTACTGGGGAAGTCGAAATCATAATCTGGAAACATCACACTCAGGCCGAGTTTGAGTCCGAGGCTCCCGCTACTCCGCTCCAGACATTGAAATGGAAATATGAACACAGGGACGAAGTGATGTAATTTGCCGTAGAAAAGAGCCGCCAACTCCCGAGAAATACTGGAAGGTCCTTCAGCAGTGGTCTAGCTGACCGCTGTATTTTAAGGTGGGTACCACTAACCGAACAGGCGCGAGAGGCCGGAAGCGGGGAGATCGGGCACGAGGAATTTTTGCGTGGAGCCAATGGTGCGGAGAACAGCTTCGGCGGCCAGGTAGCCGCTGCGGACCGCGCCTTCCATGGTGGCGGGCCAGCCGGTGGCGGTCCAATCGCCAGCCAGGAACAGGCCAGGAGTTCTGGTTTCCTGCGCGGGGCGCCACTGATCCACGCCGGGTTCGGGGGAAAACGTGGCGGAGGCTTCCTTGATGACGGTGGCTTTGACAAGTTGGGCTTCGCGCGCGGCGGGAACCGCCTGGCGCACTTCCCTCAAACACAGGTCGATGATTTCCTCGCGGGATTTTTTAAGCAGGTCGTAGGATGCGCTGATGACGAGCTGCAGGTATTGACCATTTGACCCAGCCGGAGCCGATCCGTTAGTCCCGTAGAGGTCTGTTTTGTTGAAAATCCACTGGGTTTGCGTGTCGAGCAGGGTGATGAAGGGCTCTTTGGTGACTTCGCGGTCGAACCAGAAGTGAACGCCAGTGATGGGCGAAACTTTGAATTCTTCTAGATGAGTCAAAGTGGGATTGACGGCGCGGACTTCGGCAGGAAGCAGTTCGCGTAGTTTGTCCTGCGGAACGGCCAGGACGAAAGCGTCGGCGGATTCTTCCCTGCCCCCGTCAAATTCGACTGCGGCCAATGCGCCGCTCTCGAAACACAGATTGCGAACCGGCGAACGCAAAATTACCTCGCCGCCTTTTTTCTCGATAGCAAGGCGGCAGCCGTCGTACAACTCGGCAAGCGGGACCGACGGAACGCCCATGCGGTAGCCGGAGCTGTTTTTTAGAAAGGCCTTCCAGAAAACGTCAATGCCGAAGCGGGCGTCGGTGCGGTCGAGTTCTTCGTCGAGCGCGCTGACGAGAACGACGCGCCAAAAACGTTCGATCGCTCGCTGCGTTTGCTTGTGGCGCTGCAACCAGGCGAGCATGGAGACCGGCTCGCCCTCGTAGGCGTCTTGGGGCTGGCCGCCGGCGAACAGAATTGCAGTGAGTGCGCGAGCGATGGAGATCTTGTCCTTCCACGAAAGCGGCGAGAACGAGAGAAACGAGCCGGTCATGTGCAGCGGCGCGGGAAGAAAGCCGGCTTGCATGATGCCGGTGCGTTGCTGCGGATCGAGGAAAAAGAGGCGGTCGAAGAACCGGATT
Source organism: Candidatus Acidiferrum sp. (assembly GCA_035703315.1). GTDB lineage: Bacteria > Acidobacteriota > Terriglobia > Acidiferrales > UBA7541 > Acidiferrum. The sequence goes on from DASSYL010000294.1 coordinate 2,515, forward strand.
TTGTCGGCCGAGCCAACGCGCTTATAAAAATTTTCGAGGTTGGTGCAGCAGCCGAGAGTGACGTGCTGACAATTGTCCACGTGCTCGCCGTTGGGCAGCGCATAGGAGGTGGCGCGGCCGCCGAGGTAGGGGCGCTGTTCAAAAAGACGTACGCGGCATCCTGCGTCAGCCAGCGCGACGCCGCCCGCCAGCCCCGCTAGCCCGCCGCCAATCACGATCACGTTTTTCGAGGACATTTTCCCGTGTATGCCGCCCGAAGCGTGCACGGGCGATGAAGATCATTTTTTCCGCCTTGCTGAGGCGGATACGTTCGCCGAAAACAGCGAAATCGAGCGAATCGATACGCGCCAGAAGCGCATGGTAGGTATGGATGAGCAACCAGAGCGTGCCTTGGCTGTCGGCGTCGATCAATTCGAGGAGCTCCGAGCCTTCTTCGTAGAGCTGGAAGGCGCGGTCGGCCTCAAAACGCAGCAGTTCGCGGACGCCGAGCGTGGCTTCATTTTTGGAGAAGTCGGCGGGCGAGACATTGAAGCGAGCGAGGTCTTCACCAGGCAGATAAACGCGGCCGCGGCCGGCGTCTTCGCGCACGTCGCGAATGATGTTGGTCAGCTGAAAAGCCAGGCCCAGTTTTTCAGCAAGGTCGAGCGCACGCGGATCTTTAAAGCCAAAGATGTGCGTACAAGTAAGGCCCACAGTGCCAGCAACGCGGTAGCAGTATTCGCGCAGACGGTCGAAGGTGGGATAGGAATGGACTGTAAGATCCATTTCGGCGCCGGAGATCTGATCGTGCAGATAGCGCGCGGGCATGTGGAAGCTGCGCATGGTGTCGGCCAGCGCCGGCAGCACTTCCGACGCTCCACTCGGAGCTGACTCCAGCTCTAGGGCCGGGCTCCCGTCGATAAAGGCTCCATAACCGCCGACGGCCTCATCTAGAGCGGCACGCCACTTAGCAAGGCCACGCTGCTTGGCGACGATGTCGTCACCATCGTCGGCGACGTTGTCCACCAGGCGCATGAACGCGTAAAGCGCCGCAATGCCGTCGCGCTTCGCCTTCGGCAAAAGGAAAAACGCGTAGTAGAAGTTGCTGTGGGCTTCTCGTGCGAGGTTCCAGCAGGCTTGGTAGGAGTGAGTGAGGTCAACGGAGGTGGTTCCACCGGAAATCGAACGTGGCGGCTTTGCGGCATCGGCAGTCGGCGATGCTAACGTGCCGGCATTTCGCAACTCGGTGGAATCGCGCTTGCGCGAGAAAACCTGACTGAGTAAAACACGACCGAGAAGACCTGCCTGTTTGACTTTGCTGATTTTAGGGCGGCGGTTCAGCGTGTCGTAACCCTGCGCCTCGATGGCGTCGAGGACTGCGAGGCCGCCGCGGCTAAACATTTCCAGATCAATGCTGAGTTTGCCGGCGACTTGCCGCGCTAGGGGCAAACCTTCGTTGAATAGTTCGCGCGTGCGAGCGATCAGATCCTTCATCAACGCAACGTAGTTATCGCCGAAGCGGCGCGACACGATGTCGTCTTCACTGACGCTGTGGTGTGCCGCCCGATCGAGCGGGATATAGATGCGGCCTTTTTCCAGATCGCGCGAGACGTCCTGCCAAAAATTAGCCAGCTGCAGCGCAGTGCAGGTGGCATCAGAAAGTTCTTGGCGCGACTCATCGCGGTAGCCACAAAGGTACAGCACGAGGCGGCCGACGGGATTCGCGGAATACACGCAGTAATCAAGGACCGACTCCCATGTGGGGTAGCGCGTGATGGTCTGGTCCCGGCGAAACGCTTTGAGCAGATCCGCGAAGGGCTGGCGGGGAATATCTTTGGCAACGATGGTCTCGCGGAGCGCTACGAAGACAGCGTGCGAAGGTTGACCTTGGTAGCACAGATTCAGTTCATGTTCCCACCAGTCCAGTAGTTCGAGAGCGCGCCCTCTGTCGGGAACTTCGTCGCCCAGATCGTCGGCCCAGCGACAATAGGCATACAAATTGTAGAAATGCTGGTGCAGCTCTGTGGGCAACAACCAAGAGGCCACGTTGAAATTTTCGTAGTGGTGCGTGGCCAGCCAGCCGGTGTACCGCTGGGCGGTCTCCGGCGAGCAGCCGGGCGCGGGAACGTGGCGGGCAATTTCGAGTTCGTTGGGGCGCAGCATTCGCTATAAGAAATATTTAACCACAGAGTCCACGGAGAACACCGAGAACGCGAAGGTTTTTACAGAGGAAAGACAACGGCCAGGAACTCCATAGATCACGGGCGGACGGCCAGCTTGATTTCGCCACTGCGCGCTTTCATGCGCTCGAACGCCTGCGGCAAGTCGGCCAGGCGAATCTCTTCGGTGACAAAGTCTTGCGCGGAGATGTCACCGCGGCGAACAGCTTCGAGCGCTTCACGTATGAAGCGCGGCGTGTGGTGAAACGTTGAAATAACTTTGATCTCGGAATAGTGAATGGCGGCTGGCTCGATCTCGACTTTGGTTCCGGAAGGAAGCCCGCTGAAAAAGTTCACGACGCCGCCCCGGCGGACCATGCCCAGCGCAACCTGCCAGGCAGCGGGATTGCCGGCCGCTTCCACAACAGCGTCCGGGCCGCGTTGCTCGTCGGTCAGAGCTCGCACGGTGGCGACAGGATCGGGCGTGGTGGAGACGTTGATTGTCGCGTGAGCGCCGAGCTTCCGCGCCACGTCAAGCGGCGCATCGCGGCGAGCCAGAGCAATAACCCGGACTCCGCGGCGCGAGAGCATGCGGACAAATTTCAAGCCGATGGGGCCGCAGCCGACCACGACCGCAGTGTCGCCGGTGCGCAATTCCATTTCGTGAATGCCGCGCAAGACGCAAGCCAGCGGCTCGACCAGCGCCGCGCTTTGATCGTCCACCGAGTGCGGCACTTCCAGCATGTTTTCCGTGACGATGCGGCCCGGGATGCGCATATATTCGGCGTAGGCGCCGTTGTTGAAAAGCAGATCGTCGCAAAGATTTTCTTGCCCACGGCGGCAATGGTAGCAGCGGAAACACGGAGCGGAATTGGCAGCGACTACGCGCATGCCCATGCGCCACTTCGAGTCCACCTTTTTGCCCACGGCGACAACCTCGCCCACGACTTCGTGGCCAAAAACGGCAGGCGGACGGATCATTTTCGCGTGATAACCGCGCTTCCAGACTTTGAGGTCGGTGCCGTCGGTGAGCGCGAGACGCACACGCAGCAAGACTTCGTCGGGAGCCAGCGAAGGAACTTCGATTTCTTCGATGCGCAGGTCTTCGCTGCCATAAAGAACCGCCGCGGTCATTTTCGGGGGAACGACGCGACGCGCCAGAGCTACAACTTCATCAATGGCCGCTTCGATGGTCTTCTTTGCGGATGATGTTTTCATTCGTGCGTAATCAAGACTTTCAGCGACTCGGCAGTCGGGTTCGCAGCCAGCTCCAAGCCTTCCTGGATTCTAGCCAAAGGAAAGCGGTGCGTGACGATTTCCATCACGCGCAGTTTCTTCTGCAGCACCAGGTCGGCGGCTTCCTGCTGAATGTCCACGGCGGCGCTGTAGCTGCCCAAGATTTCCTTCTCGTCGATCCCCACAGCCGAAGCGGGAAACGTAATCCGAGTCACGGGGTCATTGGCGGCAAAAAGCAAAACACGGCCGCCAGGGCGTGCCGCTGCCAGAGCTTCCTCCACCACAGCGGGATGCGCTACCGCAACCAGAACCGCATCCGCCCCCCGCCCCTCAGTTCGAGTCTTGACCTCTTGCACCAGCTTACCATTTGTGGGGTCAAAAGACTCGGTTGCCCCCAGGATCAGGCTTTTGGCCCGGCGCTCGGGCATGGGGTCGCTTGAATAGATGCGCGCGCCGGTTAGTTTGGTAACCATCAAAAGCTGCAATCCGATGGGGCCACAGCCGGCGACGAGAACGGTTTCGCCTGCCACGACACGCGCTTTTTGAACGGCCTTCAAGATCGTATTGATGGGCTCAAGAAACGTCGCTTCCTCGAAGCTGACGTTGTCAGGGAGCGAAATGACGCCGTGTTCGGCAACCCAAGGCATGGCTTTGACATATTCGGCGAAGCCGCCGCCGTTAGGTGTGAAACCGGCTGTGAGGCCAGTGGTCTTGTACTGCTTGCACTGCGAAAAGAGGCGACGTTCGCAGTAAAAGCAGTTCTGGCAAGGGATGTGGTGAAAACTCATGACGCGGTCGCCGGGCTTAAACTTCAGGACGCCCGGGCCTGTAGCGACCACCGTGCCGGCGAGTTCGTGGCCAAGAATTTGCGGTGGCTCGACGTAGCGTTGAAAGATTTTCTTGATGTCAGTGCCGCAGATCCCGCAGGCCGCGACTTTGATGAGGACTTCGTCGGGGCCGACCTCGGGAACGGGCACTTGTTCGACTCGAACCACGCCCTGGTCACGATAGACGCCGGCATGCATGGTTTTGGGGACGGGGCCAAGAGTGCGGAGCCGTTCGATCATGGCGCGGGTGCTCATCGTCTTGTCGCCACGTCGCTCAGTTCCGAAGGAGGCCACCCATGCGACCGAAACGAAAGCTCTTTGACAAAGGCTTCTAGAAAATGGGCTAGCGCTTCGGCCGCGGTCCGGCTCTGGCGGCCAAGCCGAATCAACGCTGGAATCCCGTATGGATGGCGTGCGAGGTGCTTTGCAACACCACGAACGCTGACGAGCCCCTTCTCGTCAACCATCGTATCGATATCTGCAGGCATGTCTTCGTCGAATCGATCGCTGATCACGCGGACTGCAACCGCCGATAGCCCTTTGTCCTTGGCAACAGAAAGGGTCGCAAAGCTCTCCATATCCACAGCATCGCCAAACGGACCAAGCTGCTGCTTTTCCTCCGTCGTCGCAACCACGTGATCGCTGGTTAAGAACATGTCGGCTCGGACGGCTTGATTCTCTTGCGTCGCCATCCACAAGTTTCGCGAAGACTCGATGGTCTTGGACGTTCCAATCAGTTGTACCGCTCGGGCCGCTAGGATGTCGCCGACCTTGTAAGTCCGCTTAAGAGCCCCGGCAAAGCCCGACGCAACGCAAATGTCGTATGGGGCGGACATAGCCGTTTCCGCACCCTTGCGCGCGTTCTCGAGCCCCATGCCGGTCACTACGAAATCCACGGAGGCGTGCCCTAGCTGGACCTGCAGGATTTCGTATCCGTTGACTGTCGTAGCTCGCAGCTGGCGCAGCTTGCGCCAAGGGGCCAATTCGGATTCGACTGCGAATGTGACGAGGATGCGCATTTGGCAAAAAATCGAAACCACACCGGCCGAACGTTTGCCGCGTGTCTTACGCGGCTTTGGCCCAAACAATCTTTTTGGCGCGGCGCGGAGCGATATAGCCGTTTGCCTCGTACCAGCGCACCGCGCGTTCAAAGGCAGCCGAAACCGGACCGGCTTGAAACCCAAGTTCGCGAACCGCGCGCGAGCAATCCACAAACATCATGTGCTGCGCGATCTTTACGCCCTCTACGGGAATCTGCGGCTCGCGCCCGATCAGCCGCGAAAAAGCGGTCTCCGCATAGGCTACACCCAGCGCCACGCCGTGCGGGATTTTTAGCGACGGCGCGGGCAAACCGGTCAATTGCGCAAGAAGATCCAGCACGCTTTTCAGCGTCAGATTTTCCGCGCCGAGGAGATAACGTTCGCCGGCAATTCCCTTCTCCGCGATCAGCACGTGGCCTGCGGCACACTCTTCTACGCCGACAAAGTTCAAGCCAGTTTCGACGTAGCCAGGCATTTTGCCATTCAAGAAATCGAGAACAATTTTACCGGTAGGCGTTGGCTTCCAATCCCACGGACCGACGGGAGTAGTGGGCATCGCAATGATTGCGGGAAAGCCGTGTTTCGCCGCGTCGAGCACTTCTTTTTCCGCCAGCCACTTGGAGCGTTTATAGTGACCGACCATTTCCTCGAGCTTCGCGTCAGTGAACTCGTTGGGATGGTCGGGGCGGTCAACCGCAATGGTGGCTACAGTGCTGGTGTAAATGAACTGTTCGACACCCGCTCGTTTTGCGGCGGTGACCAGGTTTTTGGTGCCGCCGACGTTCGAATCATAGATGTCCTGCGAGCGTTTGGACCACAAACGGTAGTCCGCCGCAACGTGAAAGACCCGCTGCACGCCGGCCAACGCGCGGTCCAGCGATGCAGCATCGCGCAAGTCGCCGGTCATGTATTCAAGAGGGAGGTCGGCGATCGCCCGGTTGTTGCTGGAAGGACGCAACAGAACGCGAACGTCCGCTCCGCGTGCGACCAGTTGGCGCGTTAGATGGCTGCCCAGAAAACCAGCGGCCCCGGTAACCAGAATTTTCCCTCCCATGCTCACGCAGTTTCCTCTACGGTCTCCGTCCCGCTTTCGGGCACCGCAACAACCGAGGCGGGCGCAGCATCACTCTTGTCACTCTGCGAAGCATAAGAAGCTTCGAGCAATCGAGAAAAATTCTCCCAGTGGCCGCACCGCGCTAGAGCGCGAATTTCTTCGATTTCTTCCAGTACGACGGTGTCAGCTGGCGGAGTTCGACCGCCGGAGGAAACGATGTAGCCATCCACGTCGTAACGGTCCAGAAATTCAAACAGTTCGCCGGTTTCGCAGACTTCCGTTTTGTCGGTCACGGTCACGTGGGCGCACACGTGAAAGCCGGAAAGTTTCGCTGCGCGGATGGCTTCCATCACGCGGCCAAACGCACCGGGACGGCCAACGGCCCCATCGTGAAACGCCTCCCGGCCGGAAAGTTCGACCGTGAGAAACAACCGGGGATCGGGATGAAATTCGTGGATACGCTGGCGCAAACGCTGTCCGTTGGTGTGCAAAAAGACGTTACGGCCCTTGGCGTTGAGTGCAAACACCACACGTCCGACTTCCGAATGGTCGAGCGGTTCGCCGCCGCCAATCCACAGCACGGGCGCTTTCGTTTGTGCCGCGGTACGAACGGTTCCGGCGGCGCTATGGCCATTTTCACCAGAAACGCAGTTACCACCGTTTTCGTGCAAAGCCGGCAACACCGCAGCGGGCAGATGAACAATTGGCCCGTGCCGGTCGCCGTTTGGAAAAGGCTGCGACAGGCGATCGCGCCAGAGATCCAGAGTCAGCCGTAAGGGGAACTTCATGCGCGTGTCAAAAACCGCGCATCCGGAATTCTTCCGGACGGAATTTCATGGCGCAGAATTCCGGTTCGGCGGCATTTTGCGTCTGCCTGTAAAAACGCGCCAGAGCGTATACGGGGAAAGAATTGCGGTAGAGGTGGTACTTCAAGTAGAAAACGCACGGAAAGCCTGTGCCGGTAAAGTCGTCCTCATCCCACGATCCATCTTCGTTCTGCTGTCGCACCAAAGATTCGGCAGCTTTCGAAATCGCGGGATCGCCGGAATCGGCAGCGGCCAGCAACCCGATCAGACCCCAAGCCGTTTGCGACGGCGTGCTGCTTCCCTGCCCCTTGGAAGACTCGACGTGATAGCTGCGCAGAGACTCACCGAAACTGCCATCAGGTTTCTGCACCGTCTTCAACCAGTTCACAGCGCGCTTAGCGTAGTCCTGGGCGTTCAGCGAAACGGTTTCAAGAGCGCGCAGCACGCCGCTGGTGCCGTAAACGTAATTCACACCCCAGCGACCGAACCAGGAACCATCGGCGCACTGATCTTTCAGCAGGAATTTCACCCCGCGTTCGACCGCGGGGTGTTCGGCAGGCCAACCGAAGCGGCCGAGACATTCCAGAACACGAGCCGTGACGTCTGCGGTGGACGGATCGATCATTGCGTTGTGGTCGGCGAACGGAATGTTGCACAGAATCTTGCGATCGTTGTCGCGGTCAAACGCCCCCCAACCGCCATCGCGATTCTGCATGCTCAGCAGCCATTGCAGTCCGCGGCGGATAGCGCCTTCGATGCGCTTTCCGTCGGGAAATTTCACGCGCTGCAGCGCCATCAACACAAACGCGGTGTCGTCCACGTCGGGGTAGTAGTCATTGCGAAATTCGAAAGCCCAGCCGCCCGGCTCAGCGTCTTTGTTTTTCACTTGCCAATCGCCCGGGCCCAGAATCTGTTTCGACAAAATCCAGTCCGCCGCTTTCACGAGCGCAGGATGATCAGGCGCCACGCCGGCCTCCTCGAGCGCGACCATAGCGATGCAGGAGTCCCACACCGGCGAAACGCACGGCTGCAGGCGAATCGTTTCCGCATCTTCAATCTCAAAGCGCGAAAATTCCTTGATCTCGCGCCAGGTCAGAGGATCGTCGGGCCCGTGCCCCAACGCCATTAGCGCAAAGATCGAATTCATCATCGCCGGGTAGATCGCCGCTAAGCCGTCGGTGCGCTCGATGTGTTCGAGCATCCATTGCTTGGCTTCGCGAATGGCGCGCTGGCGCAGCGGCTTCCAGGGCAATTTTTCGTACACTTTCAGCGCACGGTCGAGAGCCAGAAAAAAATTCTTCCAGGAGAGGAGCTGCTTGCTCCAATCAAATGCGGCTCTCTTGTTGCCGGGATCCAGGAACAATTCATTCACGCGGGCGTGCTTGGGCAAGCGCCAGTCAGGACGCAGCGCACTAAGAATTGCCATGGGGATAACGATGCCGCGCGTCCAGGAAGACATTTCGTAAATGTTGATGAAGAACCAGTTGGGCAGGAGCATCAGTTCCGGTGGAATCGCTGGGACGAGTTCCCAGCCGAGGGCGCCAACCAGCGCCAGATAGAACCGTACGTAGGAGTTCGAGTGTTCCAGTCCGCCGAGCCGATGGATGGTTTCGCGCGCAGCGGCCAGATGCGGCGCATTCGGATCATCGCCGGCCAGCTTCAGCGCAAAATATGCCTTGCAGGTTGCGTTGAGTTCGGAAGGGCCGCCAGGATACAGATTCCAACCGCCATCCGGCAGTTGTCGCTGGCGCACATAAGTGGCGAGCTTTTCAATGCGGACCGGATCGGCTTTACCGAGGACGAAAAGATAGTAGATGTAGTCAGATTCTAGCGTGGTATCGGCTTCGAGTTCACCGAGCCAGTAGCCTTCCGTGGCTTGCAGCGAAAGAAGATGCTCGGCGCCACGTTCAATGGAATCGGGGAGTTTTTGCGCCCAATCCTGCTGCCGCACCGGTGCCGGCGCCGTAGCGGTGGACGAGTACTCTTCACCCATTCTGACGAATGAGGCCATCTCAGCTTTCCCCCAGAATTCGCGAACCCAAGGCCGCCGGGTAACTTCCGGCCGTGCCCTTTGGCTGCCTCTAACCCTTTATTTTACTTACGCTTCCAGAGTGGTCAGGACAGCTTCGCGGCTCCCCGTACTATCCTAAGTATCCCTTCATTCGATGGCACGGGTCAACGGCCAAGATGTCCCGATTTTTGGATTCGACACTGCCGGAAAACGCTACAAGGTTTTGCCTGCGAAAAACTCGGGCTGGTGGTCAGATCGTTACGGCTGGCGGAGAGTCCAGAATGCGCTTCACCAGCTGGAGAAGCGGTCCAGGGAGCGGCTCGCCTTCCCGTTGAAGCAATGACGGTCTTTCGCGGAGGAGTTGCGCGGGAAGCTGCAGCCAAGGCGGACGAGTGAGGTGGTTTTCGTCGAGACCGCGACGGAAAACGAAAACGTCAGAACGATCGAGCATCCGCCGGGCAGAGTCCTTGAAGTCGTCGCGAGTGGCGTCGAAGACGGTGATGTAGAGGGATGGCCTCACGAACTGCAGAAGCGAATTGCTTTCGATGATCACGTTAGGAGCGTCGTTTCGACCGCTTCTCTGTGCCGCCGACGCAGTGGCAAGGGCGTCGCGCAAAAGCGGCATGCCTTCGGCGAGGTAGCCTTGTTTCGTACGCAGCCAGAAGGCGCATTCGGCACCGGCTTTTAGAAACCGCGCGCTGTCCGATCCATTTTTCGTAAGCGGACGGTCGGTCAGTTCCCAATCGAGCGCCACGGCATGCTCGCTTGGTGCGCAATTGCAATCTTGACCATTCTGCGCGCAAACGCCGTGGCCAAATTGAGTAATCTTTCCGGCCAGCCAGGACGCACTTGGAAGCGCTGCAATTAAATCGCAGACCAATTGCGTTTTACCGATGCTGCGCGTGTGGCCGCCGACGACGATCAAGCGGCACGGCGCTGATTTCTGCTTTGCTTTCGAACTCGCCAACTCCGGCCTCTCAGCTTTCTTTAGCTTCTAACTTTTTGATGCGCGCCGCCAGCTCCGGGAGGCGCGCGAACCACGCGTATTGTTCCTTGAACTTGTCCAGAG
>DASSYL010000361.1:0-9883 GCA_035703315.1 Candidatus Acidiferrum sp.
TGGGACGAAGTTTCGCACGTTCACGCGTTGAGAAAAAGTCTTAGGTTGTTATTGGTATAGGACGAAAAGGCCGGACTTCCGGTTCTCCTGGAGCAGGACCAACCTTTGTCAGCCACGCTGCGCGAATCTTGGCCAAACGCAGGAAAGCGTGAAGGTTCGTTGGAAGAGATTTTCCAAACTGCATGGCGCGAGAGCGCTCAAAGCGAGAAAGACGCCGAATGCTCCTTAAGGTCGGGTTATTGGTAAAGGACGAAAAGCGGGCGCGTTACATTCAGTCAGAGAAGCAGGCATTCGTAAATTGGCGGGGAACAGTCCGATGTAAATTCGGCCGCGTGGGTGCGAGGAACTTCGGGTGATCTGCGGCACCCGAGGCGTTCCCGGTACCGTTGCTCCCTTCCGGGCCTGGCGGGGTTCGCGGGACCTCGTTGCACAGAGCCCGAAGCTCCACGCTCCGGCAGTCGTGTCGTAACACGACTGCCAGAAACTCAGTTTAGCACATCACTTGTTCGGCCTTGGCAGGCCCGAGGAATAAAAACCACACTTCTTTTTCTGTCGGACCAAAGCCCACATCTTCTTTTTGGAAGTGGCGGGCGGACGACGGATTGCGTCAAGTTCCGCAAGAATTCTCTTTTCTCGAGGCGAAATGCTGCTACGCTATTCGCCGGATCGAGATCCTCCCCATCCTCCCGGCAAGTGCCGCAGCGCTTGACGGGTCCGCGCGCCAGCGTCGCACGACGAGGCGTCCCTCCGCGTGCATCCACGACACGGAACCAGTCCGCGCCTAGCGGACCACAGGAGGAGTCAATGAAACATTTCGTTCGGGTCGTACGGGCTCTGTTTGTGGTTGCAGTCATTTCTTTTGCGGTGTCTTATGCGCAGGCGGAACCTCGCCAGCTCATTCAAGGCACACAAATCCATTTGAAGTTGACGAGCGATATTGGCACGGCGTCTTCGCGCAATGGCGATCCGTTCATTGCCGTGACGACGGAGCCGTTGACGATGGGCGATCAAGTGATCCTGCCTGCTGGAACACGGATTCGAGGAATTGTGACCAGCATCAGCCGGGCGCGACGGTTCTCGCTGTTTCGCGGCGAGGCCTATTTGAACCTGGCGTTCCGTTCGATTGAGGTGGACAGCCGGTTGATTCCGGTGCAAATGAGCGTGCTGGCGATCCAGAAGCCGTCGGAAGAGGGCGAAGGGCGGGAGCGCAAGGACATTGACGTCACGGAAGGGCAGATGCTGCAACAGAAGCATGACGTCAAGGGCGACATCATCGCGGGGACGATCGGGACGGGCGGTTCGACGTTGATCGGGAAGCTGGCCAGCCACGCTGCGGCAGGATTCGGCATTGGGTTGGCGGGCAGCGCGATTTATGTTTCGGCGCGGAAGGGCAAAGAGCTGAGTCTGCCGGCAGAGACGGGAATGCTGGTGCGTATGGACAATACGGTGACCGTGCCGACGTTTCTTAGCGATAGCACAGGCAGCGGCACGAACACCGGAACGAATGCGGGCAGCAGGTAAGACGAAGGGTGAGTCAAGCAACATGCGAACCGCGCGGAGAGTGGTGTCTGCCCTCGTGCGGTTCGGCACTGTCCTAACTGCTTGCAAACGGCGATCGCGAAAGGCTTACTTCGCTGGATAGCCGGGGCTGGCTTTGACTTCTTCGATTTGCTTGGTGTGGCGTTCGCTGTGCGCGCCGATCAACAAGATAAATTCAAAAGCGTCCCACTTGCCGCCTGCCGGGCTATCCACGGCATGGCCGCGCAGGTCGGCGGTCTTTTTCAAAAACTCTTCGGTTGTCGCGCGGCTCTCCACAAAATGCTTGATCGAGGCTTCCGGGGAACCAAAGCGGTTGGTGGGCTTCAGCGGTTCGGGAGCCTGCGCTTTGTTCGCGGTGCGGTCTGGCACATTAGCCAGGATACCGGCATCGATTTTGGCGATGTCGCGATCGGGAGCGGCCGGCGCCTTCATTACGTTCTCCTCGATCATGCCGCGAATAAAATCCTCTGCGGCGGCGATATGTTCCATGCATTCGGCGATGGACCATCTGTCGGGCGCGGGCTTGAAATTCCACTGAGCTTCGCTGAGGCCTTTGGTCGCTGCGAGAACGCCTTTTTTGCTGCTCTCGAGTAGCGCGCGAGCCTTTTCCTTGTCGGCGGCACTGGCATCCTGCACGCGCGCCGCTCCCGCGACTGCGATACTGATCGCGGCCGCCAATATCGCTCCTGCCCATCTCCGTCCCTTCATGTTGTAGTCCTTTCGTGAGTCACCCGCGTCCCGCAGCAGCGGCGCGTTGCTGCATTTCCTCGGGCGTCAGGTCTTCCTGGTGAGTTGCAATATACCAGTGATTTCCCCAGGCATCGAGAAGGGAGCCGGAACGGTCGCCGTAAAACTGGTCGCCCATGGGTTGAACCTCCTTGCAGCCGTTGGCGAGTCCTCGCGCGAAGACCTGGTCGCAGTTTTCGACGTAGTAGTGATGCGCGACGGTGCGTGGCCCCCATGGCGCGCGGCCTTCGCCAAGCTCGACGACCGTGTCGCCGATGCGAACCTTGGCATGCATGATGCTGCCGCCCTCGCCGGCGTGATGGTCCACCAGTTCTGCCCCGAAAGCCTTCTGCAGAAAATCGAGAAACTGCGCAGAGTTCTTGACGCTGAAATACGTATTCAGGTCCTGCAAATTTTCCGGTTTGTAGCCTTTGCCCGCCGTGTGCGTGGCGATGAACCAGAAATTGCCGCTGGGATCGCGCACGCCGGCTTCGCGGTCGCCGTAGTCACGGTTGGCGGGTTCGTAAAGCGACGTGCCGCCCGCTTTCAGCGCGCGCTGATAGATTTCGTCGGAGTTTATTACGTAATAGTGCAAACCCGCGGGCATCGGCTTCCATGGGCCGCCGGCCTCGGCGAATTCGATGACGGATTCGCCGAGCTGGGCTTCGGCGTGGCGAATGATGCCGTCAGAATCGCGCATCTGAAATTTTTCAGCGGCGCCGAATGCGCCTTCGATAAATTTCAGAAATTCCGCGGCTTTATCGAGGATCAGATATTGCGTCAGGCTGCGGAAGCCTTCAGGAATTGCGCACTTGGCTTTGGCCATACGTTCCTCCAGTAAAGCGAAGTCTCAGGTGGCATTCTGTGCTGGGAAAGGTGCCACGTATTGTAAAAAATTGACGCCGCGAAGGCACAAACTCGGAGCACAGACTAAACGTGGCACTTATACGATCGGCAAGTGGTTGTGGTGGCGCGGGAAATCCTTGTAATCGGCGAGATATTTGGAGGGATTGATTCCGGAGAAGGCGCGAAAGTCGTGGATGAAATGCGCCTGGTCGAAATAGCCGCCGTCCAGCGCGACGCCAGTCCAGTTGATGGGGTTGCCGCTGGTGATTTGGCGGAGAACCTTTTGGAAGCGGCGCACGCGGCAGAAGAGTTTTGGCGTCATGCCAACGTGCTGTTTGAAAAGCTCGATGAAGCGGCGGGTGCTGAAGCCGGTTTTGCCGGCCACCAGGGCGATTTTTGCCGTGGCGGGCCGGGCGAGGAAATTGTCGACGGCGTATTCGACCACGGGCTGGCCATCGAACATGCCGGCGGCGCGTTCCAGCAGCGCCAATTCCAGGACACGGAGCTTCGCTCGCGGAGTCGGCGCATCGAGGACACGCTCGCGTAGTCCACGCGCGCAAACTCCCCAAATGTCTTCCAGGTCCATATGCTCGTTATAGACCTCGTCGGAGGGGAGTCCGAGGAAGGGGACGGCGCCGCCCGCGCGGAATGATGCGCCGATAACACATGTCTGTTCATCGGTATCGATGACAAAGCTTTTCGTCTGCGGCCCGGACAAGCTGCAGGCGCTAAATTTAGTTACTTTGCTGATGTCGTCAGGGTCGTAAAGCCGCGTTTCGTCTTCCGCCAGATTGATGATGAAGCTGACGCAGCCATCCGGCATCAAGCGTTCCTTGGCATGCGGTTTGGGCGGCTCTTGGTAGTACCAGAGAAGTTCGACGAAGCGGGAGAGCGGCGGCACAGGGATGACATGCAGGTGGGGCATTACAGCCCGCATTGTATCGCCGCCGCGCGCAGTCAGTCATGGGATTTTTGGTGGCGTGCGGTTCGCTCGAGAGATTTTCTTGATAGACGCGATTCGTTCTTTCGATTGACTGTTTTCGCGCGCCCGCGATACCCTTTCTTCGCATATTGCAATGCCGTCCGCCCCAACACACACCTCAAGCAGTTACGCCAAAACTTTCCGAGGAGATTCATGTCCACTGAATTGCGCAACTTTCTTTCTTTGTCGTATGACGAGCTGGAGCAGCTGAACCTCAAGGCCAAAGAGCAGCGCAAGAACCGCGTCGCCCCGCACAAGATTCAGGAAGAACGCATCAAGTATCTGACCGACGAGAAGCGGATCAAAGCGGTCACGGTGCTGTTCAGCGACCTGGAAGGCCGCCTGCACATGCTGGATTACGACAAGAAGTTTCTCATCAAGAGCTGGGACAACCTGACGTTTGACGGCTCTTCGATTCGCGGATTTACTGCACAGCGCGAAAGCGATTTACGCCTGGGAATGGACTGGAGCGCGTTTTACTGGGCTCCGGCGGACTTTTTTGGGCCGGGCAAGGTGCTGGTGTTCGGCGAAGTGATTGACAAGGATGGCTCTCCGTATTCTGCGGACATTCGCGGGGCACTGAAGGGCTATGCGGAACAGCTGCACAAAAAAGAAGGATACACGCTCAACGCGGCGAACGAAATTGAAGGATTTTTGTTCAACGGAGTAGACGCGGAGAGACATTATCACGAGACGCATAAATTCGAGTACGTGAATACCGGCGGATATTATCATTCGCTGCCGGGCGATCCGCTGCGGCAGTTTATAGACACCAGCGCGGAAGTGCAGCGCTCCATGGGCTTCCAGAATGAAAAAGACCACCCGGAAGTGGCGCCGTCACAGTTTGAAATCAACTACGGCTATGGAGAAGTGGTTGCGGCGGCGGACCAGATCCAGCTGTATAAGTTGATCTGCCGGCAGGTGGCGACGAATTTGGGCGTTTCGGCGTCGTTCTTGCCGAAACCGGTGGTCGGCGTGAATGGCAACGGGATGCACACCAACGTTTCGATCAGCAAGAACGGAAAGAATCTATTTTGGGAGCCGAAGGGCGAAGAAAAGCTGAGCAAGCTGGGCTGGTCGTTCATCGATCGTATTTTGACCCATGCCAACGACATTTGTTTGTTGCTGAATTCCAGCGTGAATGCGTATCGCCGGCTCGACCCGCACTTTGAAGCGCCGAACCAGATCAAGGCTTCTCCTGTGGATCGCGGTTCGATGATTCGTATTCCGATCGGAAACGAGAAGAGTTCGCGTGTGGAAGTTAGGTCAGTGGCACCGGACGCAAATCCGTATCTGGTGATGTTGTCGATTTTCAAGACCGGCATTGACGGCGACACAGCGAAGATCAAGAACCTGCGGCAGGCGGAGCGCTATCTGCCGGACAATATCTACACGGCTCTGGAAAACTTTGAAAAGGCGGACTGGACATCCAAACTGCTGGGAGCCGACGTAAAGGCGCGGTTTGCGGATTTGAAACGTGCTTCGGCGGACCGTTGCCCGCGGGCGCTGGGAACGTTTGTGAAGGCGCCGGAAGTGCAATATCACCACGAGGTGTACAACCAGTTTCTGTGGAACCTGTTCTAGTCAATGCCCGCGGGTCAGGAGTTTTCACAAGCGCCCCGAGAGGATCGGGGCGTTTCTTTTGCGCGCCCGTTATGACTGCGAGCCGATCTTGCTGATGCCGGCCTGGCCTCCCCCAAAAGGAGTGAGCGCTGCGCGGATTCAAGAATCCGGCGGTGCTGGGTGCGGGTTCTGGCTAGTGGTTTGGAGTTCGCTGTGGTGGCGTTTCGGGAGGAACCTTTCTGTGAAAAACGGGTTCGTTTCTATGGAGCCTTTCGATTTTTGGCGCCCGGCGGCTGGTGTCACCTTGATGGTCTCGCCGAGCTGCAGCGAACTGATTGTCATAAATGCAGGACGTCTGCCAATCGTGCTGGGCAGGAGGCGCAATGAAATCGATAACTTGGCGGGCGGCGGTCTTCGAAGGATTGAGTCAGCGCCGGAGTGCGTTCCAGCATGAAGCGCTAGGTTTCGCGCTATGAAAACGCGCGTGGGAGATTTAGTTGGTGCCACGGCTTTAGCTTTTTGCGGTAACGAGGGTTTCCGAGCCTGCCTTGCATTCCCGCATCACTACCCCTACTCTGGAGAGAGCCTCGCTGTTTTTCTCGAGAACAAGAGATGCCTGAACTCACGCCCGACCTGATTGTCCTTGGCTTTATCTGGTACATCGTTTTTCTTTTTTCGACTACCTGCCATGAAGCTTCGCACGCGTTGGCGGCGAAATTGGGTGGTGACGACACGGCCGCACTGGGCGGACAGCTCACACTCAATCCGGTGCCTCATATGCGCCGGGAGCCGTTCGGCATGGTGGTGATTCCACTGATTGCATTTCTGTTTACGCGGCAGATTATTGGCTGGGCCAGCGCGCCTTTCAATCCAGACTGGGAGCGGCGATATCCGAAGCGTTCGGCCTGGATGGCTTTGGCTGGGCCCGCGGCGAACTTTACACTGATGTTCATCGCCGTGGCCATGGTCCACCTGGGCCTAAATCTGGGATGGTTTCATCGCGGCCCTGACGGCCAAGCCGGATTATTGGAAATCATTGTTACCGCGTTCTACAGGCTGAACCTGCTGCTCGGTGTGTTCAATTTGTTGCCGGTGCCACCGTTGGACGGAAGCACGGGCATCATGCTGTTCATGGGAGAAGACACCGCGCGAGGCTATCTGGATTGGCTACGCACTTCGCCTTACCGGTTGGTCGGGTTGCTGGTGGCATTCTATGGGTTTCGCTACATTTACGGACCAATTGAGACCTTCGCAACCCGCTTGCTGATTTCCGGGCGGTTTTGAAGTAAGGCGCACGTTGTTCCACTCCGAGACGGCCGGCGTGTCTTGTGTTACGGCACGACACTTTCCGCCAGCCTCCGCAGTTCATCCCCTGTTTTATCAATCAATTGGGCGAGAATGCGTTGGTGTCCAACCTGCTTTTGAGGCGGTAGGGGCGTGCAATGCCAGTCGTGTCTCGGGATGTGGCGGTTGCCTACGGCCTTGGGGCGGCACAGGTATTGGGTATCGGCCGGACCAGCCTATACCGCTATTTGAAGCAGGACGGCCTACGACGAAGTAGTGAAGGTTCGATCCGCGCCGAACGGGCACTGAGCGAGTCGCGGCGCGACACGAAATGAATGTAGGCAGCCTGACCTTCCGCTCGATAAGAGGCAGCGGATGCGCCCGCGGAACTACATTAGAGCTAATTGGAGTTCGCCCGTCACTTAGCGCTCGAGGCTTTTGCGCGCTTGCCAGAGATGGCGGCGGTCGTGCGCCGCGATGATGCGAAACGCCGAGTATGCGCTGTAGTGCATGTTGGCGAAGGGCGATTTCATTTTTTGCTGGTCGATGGCTTTTCCGGCGGAAGCCTGCAGCAGTTCGATGAGTTCGGCGTGAAGGCGTTCGAACTCTTGCCGCACGGTTTCCGGTCCGGAAGATGCTAAGGGTTGCGCGAGCTTGGGAGCTTTCAGCTTGATGAAAACCGGAGGTTCGAGACTCCATGCCAGCAATCGCCCGGCAAAGTCCATCTTGTACCTTTGTTGATCACTTGAGCTCGGCAGTGCCTCTTCCACGGCTCGCCGAATGCCCGGCAGCATGGCCTGCGTCGCCAGATTCAGATGAACCACACATTCCAACGCCGACCAGTTCGCGGGCGAGCGCCGTTTGCGCAGGGCGTCTTCGTCCGTATAGGTCAAAAGATTGCGCGCGTCTTCAGAGGCGTGTTGAAAATCATGAGCGCAAGTTTCCAATTGAGGAGGCAAGGATTTCGTTTCGCTGGAGGGCATGGCGAACACCGTCAGACTTTCCGGGTGGCGGTTGCGAACCTTTGGCATAAGTCTGCCATATTGGCGGTGGCGCGGGTGCGAAGAAATTTGTAAATCGTAGGTTTAGCAGATTCATGCGTTGTAGTCGGATTGCGGCCAGCAGGGCTGGATGAACAGGCCGCCATCGACGCCGAGGGTCTGGCCGCTGATAAACGAGGCATTTTCGCTGAGCAGGAATTCGACTGCGGCGGCGACGTCAGCGGGAATACCGATGCGACGAAGCGGCGTAAGGCGTGCCCAGGTTCCGGCGAAGTCGGGGAGTTCGGCTTTGGTTCGATCGGTGTCAATGGCGCCGGGAGCGACGCAGTTGACCCGGATACCGAAGGGGCCAAGTTCGACCGCCGAGGACTTCGTAAACATTTCGATGGCGCCTTTGCTGGCGGTGTAGGAAGAGAGATTCGGAAAGGGAACTTTGTTTGAGCCTGAGCCGATATTGACGATGGCGCCGGAACTCCGTTCTTTCATATGGCGGGCGGCGCGCTGAGTACAAAGAAAACAGCCGCGCAGGTTGGTGGCCAGAACGCTGTCCCAGTCCGAGTCAGCGACTTCGAGGAGTGATTTCCAGATTTGTACGGCGGCGTTGTTGACGAGTGCATCGAGCTTGCCGAATTTGGCGAGCACTACGCGGAACATTTCATCTACTTCGCTGGCGACCGAAATGTCGGCATAAACCGCAACGCAGCGGCCGCCGAGCTTGCCGAGCTCCTGCGCGAGCTGCTCCGCGGAGGGAGCGCCAACCTTGTAATTGAGGGCGACGTCGTAGCCGGAGTGTGCCAGGCGAGAGACGATCTCTTTGCCGATGCCGGAATTGGCGCCGGTGACGAGGACGACTGGGCGGGTCGTCATTTCTGCTGGTCCATCACGACGGCCATGGCGAAGCCATCGTAGCCCTTGCTGCCGACGGTTTGTAGCGCGGTGGCCGACAGGCGGGTGTCCCGGGACATCGAGGCGAACATTTTGCGAGTTCCCTGGATAGCGGGATCGGTGTTCGAAGCGTCGGCAACGGCGCCGTCGCGCACGACATTGTCGACAATGATGAGCGTGCCGGGACGGGCGAGCTTGATGGCCCATTCAAGGTAGCCCGGATTGTTGGGCTTGTCGGCGTCAATGAAGATGAAATCGAAGGGAGCGAGGCCTTCTTTTTCGATGTGGGGCAGGGAATCAAGTGCGGCGCCGACGCGAATTTGTACGCGATCGGAAAGGCCAGCGCGCTGGATATTGGATTTTGCGACTTCCGCGTGCTTCGGGCTAAATTCCAGTGAGATCAAGCGGCCGTCCGGGGGAAGCGCGCGGGCCAGCCAGATGGTGCTGTAGCCACCCAGCGTTCCGATTTCAAGAATCTTGTTCGCGCGCACAAGTCGGGCGAGCAACTGAAGAAGCTTGCCTTGATTGGGCGCGACGTCGATGGCGGGAAGTTCTGCGGCCGCGTTTGCTTGTATGGCGGCCTCGAGAGCGGAGTCTGAAAGATGAAGCTGCTCGGTGAAATAATGATCCACCGCAGACCATTGGTCCTGTGACATGGCTCTCCCTAATGCCGAGTCGCGCCCGCAGCCGCGAATGCCCTCGGGGGAGCCGGCTGCGCGCATCCGGGAAAGTATCACACAGGGAGCGAAATTGTTGGCAGCTTGGGCACCCGCGAAGACTTGAGGGAGTTTCCGCAAGTAACGGAAAAGGGGCCGGTTGATATCGACCCCCGCTGAGACTTCCTGACGCCAATCGCTACTCGGGAGCGGGACCCTACTTGGGAGTAGGGCCGTGAAAGATGAGCGAGCGCAAGACCAGCGAACGGCTGGCGTCCAGGTCCTGCAGACTGGCGAAGAGGTGCGTCAAGGAATCCTGTTCTTCCTGCGAGCGGCGATCACGGTCGGCAAGAAACGCCGCGCGCACTTTGTCGAGCGAAGCGAGATCCTTGATGTCATAC
>DASSYL010000236.1:0-6768 GCA_035703315.1 Candidatus Acidiferrum sp.
TCCGCCCAGCCCCAAGTGGACTACCACCAACACTTTTTCAGTCCGGAGATTACCAAGCTGGCCAAGGGACTGGATCCGATTGCGGCCAAAGAGATGATCGCGCTGCTCGACCAGGCCGGAATTCGACGGGCGCTGGTGTTATCCATTGCCTATCAATTCAGCAATCCCAACAAACCTCTGTTAGAAAACGAATACGAAAGGGTCAAGGCGGAGAACGACTGGACCGGCCAGCAGGTGGCGCTGTTTCCGGATCGCTTGCGCGGCTTTTGCAGCGTCAACCCGCTGAAGGATTACGCGATCGGGGAAATCGAGCGTTGCGCCCACGATCCGCAGTTGCACTACGGATTGAAGCTGCACTTTGGAAACTCGGACGTGGACTTGAGCAACCCTGAGCACGTGGAAAAGGTAAAGCGAGTGTTTCGCGCCGCAAACCAGCATGGAATGGCGATCGTTGTTCACATGCGTTCGTCCATCACGAAAAAGCGACCTTATGGAGCTCAGGAAGCGCGAGTCTTTCTGAACGAAGTGCTTCCGGAAGCACAGGGCATCTCGGTTCAGATCGCGCATTTATCGGGAGCGGGAAGTTATGACGATGCCTCCGTGGACCAAGCCCTGGCAGTCTTCGTGGACGCGATTGCCAAAAATGACTCGCGCATGGCCAGGGTTTACTTCGACGTTTCGGGCGTAGCCGGGTATGGTGAATGGGAGAAAAAGACGGAGGCGATTGCAACTTGGATCCGGCAACTTGGAGCAACCCGAGTACTTTTTGGGTCGGACGGGTTCGGTGGAGGAAATCTGGCGCCGAAAGACGCTTGGGCGGCATTTCGGCGGCTGCCCTTATCGGAGGATGAGTTTCATACGATTGCGACGAACATGACGCCGTACATGCGTTGACTTTTCTGGCTGCAGCCCATAGCATTTTTAGTTCGCATCACGAAGTAGCCCGCTGCTGAGCGCTGCGTGTTTACCCGCAAAGTGCGCTTCACGAAACTACCGAATGCGAATCGAATAGTTTCACTTGGCCGATCTAGCCAAGAATTCTGGAGGACAAATGCCCATCAAGGTTGGGATTAATGGATTTGGACGCATTGGACGCAACATTGTGCGGACGGCGATTGACGACAAGGAGATTGAGTTCGTTGCGGTGAACGATATTACGGACTCGAAGACCCTGGCGCACCTGCTCAAGTACGACTCGATTCTGGGCAATTTGCCACACAAGATTACGCACACCGACGACACCATCTCCGTGGATGGTAAGGCCATCAAGGTTTTCAAGGTGAAAGACCCTGCGCAGCTGGACTGGGCGAGTGTGGGCGCTGACGTCGTCGTGGAATCGACGGGATTGTTTACGAAGGGCGAACAGGCTAAGGCGCACCTACGCGGGCCGGTGAAGAAGGTGATTATTTCCGCTCCCGCCGATGGACCGGACGCGACGTTCGTGCTTGGCGTGAACCATCACACGTACGATCCGGCAAAGCACAACGTCATTTCGAATGCCTCGTGCACGACGAATTGCTTGGCGCCGGTGGCCAAGGTGATTCACGAAACGTTTGGAATTCAGAGCGGTACGATGACCACGATTCACTCCTATACCAACGATCAGAAGCTGCTGGATTTGCCGCACAAGGATTTGCGCCGGGCGCGCGCTGCTGCGATCAGCATGATTCCGAGTTCGACGGGTGCGGCGAAAGCGCTGCACTTGGTGTTGCCGGACTTGAAGGGCAAGCTGGACGGCTACGCGATGCGGGTGCCGACGCCGAACGTCAGCGTGGTGGACTTGACGGTGTTTGTGGACAAACCGGCGACGAAGGATTCGGTGAATGCGGCGCTGAAGAAGGCGTCCGAAGGTCCGCTGAAGGGGATCTTGGGCTATACCGAAGAAGAGCTGGTGTCCGCCGACTTCAAGGGTAATTCGAATTCGTCCATCGTGGATTCGGAATACACGAAGGTGGTGGGCGACAAGTGCGTGAAGGTGCTGGCGTGGTACGACAATGAGTGGGGGTATTCGTGCCGCTGCCGGGATTTAATCAAGTTTTTGGCTTCGAAATTCTAGTGACTGGTGACTGGCGGAGGCGCTGATCACCGGCAGAATCTGCAAGTGGCGCACTGGTTGAGCGGCCATTCTGGAGAATGGCGATCCCGGGGAAGAATCATGAACAAGCTGACGATTAAGGATCTGGAATTACACGGAAAGCGCGTCTTCCTGCGAGTGGACTTCAATGTGCCGCTGAAAGACGGAGTCGTCACGGACGACACACGCATCCGCGAGACGCTTCCTACGCTAAAGCTGGCTATCGAGAAAGGCGGGCGGCTAGTGCTGGCCTCGCATCTCGGGAGGCCGAAGGGCGGGCCCGATCCCAAGTACTCGCTGCGTCCGGCGGCGAAAAAGCTGGAAGAGTTGCTGGGCAAGCCGGTGGCGTTCGGCAGCGACTGCGTCGGGCCGGGTGTTGAAGGGCAAAGCAAGGCGCTGCGCGACGGCGAGGTTCTGGTGCTGGAAAACGTCCGCTTCCATCCCGAAGAGGAAAAAAACGACCAGGAGTTCTCGAAACAGCTGTCAGCGCTGTGCGACGGTCTGTTCGTATGCGACGCGTTTGGATCGGCGCATCGCGCGCACGCTTCGGTTGTGGGCATCACGAAATTTGTACAGCGGGCCGCGGCCGGCTTGTTGATGGAAAAAGAGCTGGCATATCTGGGCCAAGCGGTGACCAACCCCGGGCGGCCGTTTGTGGCAATCCTGGGCGGGGCGAAAGTCAGCGACAAGATTGAAGTCGTCGAGAACTTGATGAAGATCGCCGATGCACTGCTGATCGGCGGCGGCATGGCCTACACTTTTTTGAAATCGCAGGGTATGCCGATCGGTAAGTCGCTGGTGGAAAACGACAAGCTGGATCTGGCGAAAAAGATTCTGACGGATGCGAAAGCCAGCGGGCGGAAGCTGCTGCTGCCGATTGATCACGTGACGGCGCCGGAATTCAAGGCCGATGCCCCCGCAAAAACCGGTGATGTAGGCAGCACACCGGACGACCAGATGGGATTGGATATTGGCCCGCAAACGATTGCCGCATACAAGGCGGAAATTGCCAAAGCCAAAACGATCGTATGGAACGGTCCGATGGGCGTTTTTGAAATGCCAGCATTCGCGAAGGGCACGCTGGAAGTGGCAAAAGCGGTGGCTGAGGCAACCGGCGCGGGCGCGACTTCAATCGTGGGCGGCGGCGATTCGGTCGCAGCGGTTCATCAGTCGGGTGTAGCGGACCAAATTTCACACATTTCCACGGGCGGCGGCGCTTCACTGGAATTTCTGGGCGGCCGTAAGCTGCCGGGCGTCGAGGCGCTGACCAACCGATGAGCGCCGATCACCACGTAAAGCGCCGACGGGTAATGGCGGGCAATTGGAAGATGTACAAGACACAGGCGGAGACGCGGGCGTTTTTCGTGGCATTCTTGCCGTTGATCGGCGATGCCGCGCATTGCGACGTGGTGATTGCGCCGCCTTTTACTTCCATTGCGGCTGCAGTCGAAGCGGCTAGCGGAAGCCGGGTGGCAATCGCTGGGCAGAACAACCATTGGCAAAAAGAGGGTGCGTTCACCGGCGAAGTTTCGCCACAGATGCTGGTTGAGGTCGGTTGCACACACGTCATCGTGGGGCACTCCGAGCGTCGGCAGTATGCGAATGAAACCGATGACATAGTGGCGCAGAAGAGCCGGGCGGCGCTGCGGGCAGGGCTGACGCCGATTGTCTGCTTGGGAGAAAACTTTACCGAGCGCGAAACCTCGAAGACGCAAGAAGTGCTTTCTCAACAGTTTATCGGCGGGCCGGGCGCGTTGACCGCCGAAGAGTTCTCCCGTATTCTAATAGCTTACGAGCCAGTCTGGGCAATCGGGACGGGCCGTACGGCCACGCCGGAAATTGCTGCGGCAGCCCATCGGTTCTTGCGGCAGTGCGTGCGCGACCAGTTTTCGCCGGAGGCCGCGGCCAGCGTGCGGATACTCTACGGCGGCAGCGTCAAACCCGATAACATCCAGGGATTGATGACGCAGGAAGAGCTAGACGGCGCGCTGGTGGGCGGCGCGAGTCTGGATGCGAAATCGTTCGCGACGATTGTGAACACAAAGTAAGCCGCGGCGCGTGCCGCAAGCGAATGTCGGGAAATTGAGGTGAACAGGCAATGCCAGGTTGGATGAAGTGGGGCGTGGCGCTCCTGATTGGATTTGCGCTAATCGTGGTGGGCTTCCGCTGGGCCGGATGGCTACTGTCCGCGTTTTTTGTGTTGAACTGCTTAGTATTGATCATTGTTGTGTTGCTGCAGAGCGGCAAAGCAGCGGATTTGGCGGGTGCATTCGGCGGTGCGGGGAGCCAGACAGCATTTGGACCGCGCGGCGCGGCGACTGTGCTTTCGCAAGCTACCACCTGGTGCGCTGTAATGTTCATGGTTTGCGCGATGGCTCTCGCATTGAGAGCAGACCGCGCGGTGAGCGGCGGCACTTCCGTGATTTACAATTCGTCGAAACCGGCCAGCAAGCCTGCGGCTCCCGCGACCACACCGGCCGCACCGTCGGGTTCACAACCCGCTGGCACTCAGAGCTCACCGGCACCCGGAGCGCAAAATCCGGCTCCGGCATCTCCGGCTCCGACGCCCAAGAAACAATAATGACAACCGCAATGCGTTCGTTGTATTGAGCAAGGACAGGAGAGTTTTTGTTGCTTGCCGCCGATAAGCGGTCGATAATCAAGGGGCGGCATGATCTCAGATGGACGCGCGGTAAGAGAACTTGTAGCGACTTTGCGGTGGTGGCGGAACTGGCAGACGCACCAGCTTGAGGGGCTGGCGGTAGCAATACCGTGAAGGTTCGAATCCTTTCCACCGCACCAATCCTTCCTTGGGTTCGTTTCTTCCATTCGACTTGTACTTGCTTTCTGCAGTTCCTGCTGGCATGAATTTGTGTAGACTCGGTGCGTCGGTGCCGAGTCTGTGAGCATGAGGTTGGGCCATGCCGGGAACTGCAATTGACGATATTGAACTGATCATTGAGGACATGCGCGGAAACGCTGGCGGGAAACCGCCTTCGCGCGACGGCGATGACGAAGGCGGCGGAGATGGTGGGGGCGGAGGAGAGCGAGCTCCGGAGCCGCGGCAGCCGGGGAGCAGGAAATTTTCCGCCGCGGTACTTCTGGCCATAGTTTCCATCGTGATGTTCTTCCTCGTACTGGCAGCGGCGTTTGTGGCGCTGCGCGTGCAAAATCTCCACAACTGGGTCGGCATTAGGATGCCCGGAATTTTGTGGGTCAACACCGGCGTGCTGCTACTGAGCAGTGCGACGCTGGAACTGGCACGTCGAAAATTACACGTCGACGACGCGATCGGCTTCCGCCGGATGTGGGTGCTGACAACGGCGCTGGGGGTACTGTTCGTGGGCGGGCAGGTCATTGCCTGGCGCCAACTGGCGGCACAAGGTGTGTACGTCACTTCGCGTCTGGCGAGCAGCTTCTTCTATGTATTTACCGCGCTGCATGCCGTGCATCTCCTGGGCGGAGTCTGTGCGTTGCTGTATGTGGCGCTACACAAGTTTGACGCGGCGAGGGTCAGCCGGTCACTGGCTGCCGAGATCACCTCGTATTACTGGCACTTCATGGATGGATTGTGGTTGTTCCTGCTGGCGCTGCTGTACTTCGGTCGGTAGTTCCAGCATCGGCGTTTTCTTCCCGCGCGGTTCCTTTCAGCTTCCATAGAACTCGGCAATAGCCTTTACCACGCGTTCGATTTGTTCCTCGCGAAGCTCCGGAAACATCGGCAGCGACAAGACTTCGGCCGCGGCTTTTTCCGCTTCCGGAAATGAGCCTTCGCCAAAGGCTTCCCTGGCGTAAATCGGTTGACGATGGAGCGGGACGGGATAATAAACAGCGTTGCCGACCTTGCGATCCGTGAGAAATTTCTGCAGTTCGTCGCGGCGTTGTGCGCGGATCGTATATTGGTGGAATACGTGTCCGCAGTCAGCGGGAACGAGTGGCGTCTTGACTTCTGCGATCCTCGACAGAAGCTTCGAATACTGTGCCGCATGAGTCGAGCGCAGGCGTTCCCACTCTTTGAGGTGGCGAAGCTTCACGCGCAAGATCGCAGCCTGAATTTCATCCAGCCTGCTGTTCCAACCTGGCTCCACGCTGCTGTAACGCGACGCTTGGCCGTGATTGCGCAGCGTACGCAGGCGGGCGTCGAGCTCCGCCGACGCCGTGGTAATCATGCCGGCATCGCCGTATGCTCCAAGATTTTTCGTCGGATAGAAGCTGAGGCAGGCGATATCTCCTAGCGAGCCCGTAGGCCGACCCTTATAAGTCGCTCCGATAGCCTGCGCGTTGTCTTCCACGATTGGCAGCTTGTAGCGCTGCGCGACGGAGCGGATCCCGTCCATGTCCGCCGCCAAACCGTACAGGTGAACCACAATGATCGCGCTCGTTCTTGGCGTAATCCGTCTTTCGATTTCGGGCGCGGAAATATTGAACGTGGACGGATCAATGTCGGCGAAAATTGGCCGCGCGCCAAGCGCGCTGACGGCGCTTCCCGTGGCGACGAAGGTGAACGGCGGCAGGACAACTTCACTGGCATTATCGACGCCGACTGCCCGCAGCGCCAGGATCAGTGCGTCGGTACCCGACGCCACGCCGACTCCATGCCGGACGCCGCAAAGGGCAGCGATTTCTTGTTCGAGCACTGCGCCTTCTTTGCCCAGGACAAACTGTTGCGAAGACAGCACCTTACTAACGGCGTC
>DASSYL010000241.1:0-3461 GCA_035703315.1 Candidatus Acidiferrum sp.
GGGGCAGACGACGAAGCAGGCGGATCGAGTGTTTGTAAACGGGAAGATTTGGACCGGGGACTCGGCGCGGCCGATGGCGGAGGCGCTGGCGATACGCGGAGACAAAATTGTTGCGGTGGGGACCGCGGAAGAAGTGAAAAAAGCGGCGGAGACGAATGCGGCAGTCGTGGATCTGCACGGGTGGCTGGTGGTGCCGGGATTTCAGGATTCGCATGCGCACTGGCCGGGGAGTTCGGTGAATGATGTGGATTTGCACGGCGCGGAGACGCTGAAGGAGTTTCAATCACGGCTGGCGGAATTTGCAAGGGTGCATCCGAAGCTACCATGGATCACGGGTCACGGTTGGGGATACTCAGCGTTTCCGAATCAAACCGTCGACAAGAAATACATTGATGCGGTGATTGCGGACCGGCCGGTGTATGTGACGGAGCGCGACGGGCACATGGGGCTGGCGAATACGAAAGCTCTGCAGATAGCGGGCGTGACGAAGGCGACGAGCGATCCACCGAACGGGCACATCATGAAGGACCCGGGCGGAGAGCCGACAGGCGAGTTCAAGGAAGCGGCGCAAGAACTGGTGATGAGCAAGTTTCCGGAACGGACCGCGGAAGATCGCTATCAATCCTTATTGGCGCACATGGACGAAGCCGCTGCGGCTGGGTTGACGTCGGTGCAGGATGCGTGGACGAGCCTGGACACATTTCCTATTTTTCAGCGGGCAGCCGAGGGAGGCAAGTTGAAGCTGCGGTTCCGGTTTGCGCCGCCGATTTTGCCGGGTGAGGGGTTGGCGCCGAAAGATCACAAACTGAAGAAAGTTTTGACGGAAGCGGACCTGGCGAAATACCGCGAGTTGCGTGAGAAATACGAAGGGCCGCTGCTGAAATTTGGCGCGGTGAAGGGAATGCTGGACGGAACGGTAGATGCGCGGACAGCGGTGATGTTCGAGCCGTATGTGGGAGGAGGGACAGGGATTCCGTTCTGGGAGCAGGAAGATTTGAACCGGACGGTGGCGCTGTACGACAAAGAAGGATTTCAGGTGATGTTGCACGCGATCGGGGACAAGGCGATCCACATGGCGCTGGACTCGTTCGAGTATGCGGCGAAGACAAATGGGACGACGGGACGGAGGCATCGCGTGGAGCATGCGGAGGTGCCGCTGCTGACGGACTTCCCGCGATTCAAACAGCTGGGAGTGATTGCTTCGACGCAGGCGATGTTCGCGAGTCCGGACGCGACAGTGCTGGAAAACTTTGCGATGCTGCTGGGGCCAGAACGGGCGGCGCATGCAGACTCGTTCAAGATTTATGACGATGCGGGAGCGGTGCAGGCGTTTGGCAGCGATTGGGGCGTGTTTCCGTTTGAGCCGCTGCCGGCGATCTATTGCGCAGTGACGCGGATGACACCGGAAGGAAGTCCGGCGGGCGGATGGTATCCAGCAGGGCGGATTTCGGTGGAGGCGGCGCTGCGGCATTTTACGATTGACGGGGCGTACGCGAGTTTTGATGAAGATATCAGAGGTGCGTTGACGGCGGGCAAGCTGGCGGATTTTGCGGTGTTGTCGAAGGATATTTTGACGGTGCCGCCGGCGGAGATTTTGCAGACGAAGGTGTTGCTGACGGTGATGGGCGGGAAGGAGACGTATCGGAGCCGGGAGTTCCGCTGAGAGGAGGCCCGAGTGCGGAAGAAAGGGATGTCGCCGCCTTCGCGTGGCGAGAATCTATTTGTCAGGTAGACGCATTTACCGAGCATTTGCCCGCTCTGGTTATCTATAATTCCTCGGGTCGGGGCCGCAAATTATGCAAGCCCTAAATATGAGGTTTCCCCGGGGGAATATCTGTGCAGAGACTTTGGCAGGACTTGCGGTTTGGCTTGCACTCGTTCCGAAAGCTGCCGGGGTACACGATCACAGCGATCATTACACTTGCCCTCGGCATTGGCCTGAACACGGCTATGTTCAGCGTACTTCATGCGGTCCTTCTGAAGCCGTTGCCATTTCCGAGCCCCGAGCTGCTGGTAAAGGTGGATACCTACGATCTGAAATCGGGGACCTTCTATGGCAATTCGTCTTATCCCGATTTCGCCGACTGGCGGAACGCAACAAGCCCCTTCTTGCAGTCCCTTTCCGCCTGCGAAGAGAAGAGTTTCAATTTCATTGGTGGTTCCGAACCGCAACATATCAAGGGCGAAGTTGTTTCCTCCGACTTCTTCGAAACGCTGGGCGTACAGCCAGAGTTAGGCCGCTCCCTGGCCAACTTCGAAAATCAACAATCCGTCGTCCTGAGCCATTCGTTGTGGGCGCACTCGTTCGCTTCGAATTCTCGGGTTATCGGGCAGGCGATCGACCTCGACGGCAACAGCTATCAGGTGGTTGGCGTGATGCCACAGGGTTTCCAGTTTTCCGATGCCTGTGCGGCGGCGCGTTATTCCGTCGGCACCGAAACGCAAATGTGGGTTTCGATCAACGCGTCCCGCCCAGACTTTCGCGAGGAGATGACCAAGCGCGGGAATCTCGGCTTCGCGGTAATCGGGCGACTCCGTCCGAAGGTGCCGTTTTCGCAAGCCCAAGCCGCGATAGACACGGTAGCGCGCCGGCTGGCGCAACTGTATCCGAATGCCGACGGTGAGCTGGCGGTTCGGCTGGTATCACTGCGCGAGAACATGGTCGGAAGGATTCGCCCCGCGCTCCTCATTCTTATGGGGTCGGTCGCGCTGGTACTTGTGATCGCGTGCGCGAATATCAGCAACTTGCTGCTGGCGCGTTCAGCTGTGCGAGGCACGGAAATTGCGATTCGAGTTTCACTCGGCGCCTCTCGGCGGAGGATCGTCACCCAGTTGGTGACCGAGAGTCTTTTGTTGGCGCTTGCCGGTGGTGCAGCAGGAACGCTGCTGGCATACCTGCTTATCGGCGCGTGGGCTTCGTGGATGCCCGAGGACTTCCCGCAGGTAAATCCGGTCCACGTGAATCTGCCGGTTCTGGCTTTCACGCTCTTGATTTCGATTTTTGCTGGCTTGGTTTTTGGGCTCGCACCGGCATGGGAGCTATCTCGAAGGGACGTCAGCCTTCAGCTGAAAGAGGGCGGCTGGCACGCAGGGCGCCGCAGCCGCTTGAGTAAACTCATCGTGGTCAGTGAGATCGCGTTGTCGGTGGTGTTGCTCGCCGGGGCCGGTCTGCTCGCAAAGAGCTTGTTTCTTCTGCATCGTGTTGATCCGGGCTTCCGCACCGATCACTTGCTTACCGTCGAGGTTTACCGTTCCATTTCCCGAGACGCGACCCCGGACGCGCTGTGGCGCAATTGGACGGGTTTCTATCGGGAAGTTCTGACTCGGATTGAAGGGTTGCCCGGTGTCGAATCCGCGGGTGCGACGCTCGCGCTTCCCATTCAAGGAAAGAGCTGGAAAGTCAATTTTTCAATCGATGGCCGCCCGTCTAGCGATGGCGCCCATCAACCTGAAGCGGACGC
>DASSYL010000346.1:0-2816 GCA_035703315.1 Candidatus Acidiferrum sp.
CGGCGCGGACGCGGTGAATCTCCGGATTGTTCTTCCCATTGATCCACTTGCCTTCAACGCTGAATAGTACCCACACACGATCCAGATGCAGGCCCCCGCCGGGGCCAATGCGCGCTTCCGGCACGCTGACAGGGTCGAGTCCTTTAATGGGATGGAGGCGGATGTTCGCCAGCCAGGCGGTCGGCGGTGTTCCGGGCATGAGGAGATTCTAGCAGACGAGTGCGAAAGGGAACTCATGGCAAGAGAGCGGGGCGAGAGGCCGGGCGAACCACTCGCGGGGTTCAGGGCAACAGTTCAATGCAAAAAGAGAGAGGGACGCGGCGAGGTTTCATCCGCGCCCCTCTTTGGGGACGCTTAGCGGCTGCCGGCACCGGCCGCAGCCTGCATCGGTTTATAGCCGCACGTGGCGGCTTTGCGCATTGCGTCCAACGCTTCGGCAGTGGTGAGCAAAGGAGTGGTGGCGCAATTCCGCAGCGCGCCGCCGGCGGCAAAAGCCAAAGCGATTGCCGCGGCGGAAACGTTATCCGGCATATCGGTGATCAAAATGGCGTCGTGTTCGCCAAAGGCAAAGTAACCGTGTTCGATTTTCCCGCCAAGCTTTTCGATGGGCCCGCGCACCGCTTCAAAGCGGTCTTGCGGATTGGCAATCAAGCGCGACATTGCTTCCGACGTGTAGCTAACCTGATGAAGAAAACGCGGCATGGAATACTCCTTTCCTGGAGGGGGGCGCTTCCTAAGGGGCGGGGCAGTCACATTGCTCCCGTGCGTCTGTGTAGTCAAGAGCTTTGTGAACTTTTTTCACTGCGCGGCGACGGCAGATCCTCGCCGCTGAACCCGTACATCGACATATCGCTGGCGGATTTATTCAGTAGCTGTCTTTGACTTCCGGCGGATTGGGGCGGCTGGCCGGCGGTACGATGCCGTTCAGCCGGAGATAGAGCGTCATCTGACCGTAGTGATCGGCGGCGTGCCAAATAACCACGGTCGCCAGGCCCAGGCGCGTATTGGGGCCGGCGTATGGCCCTTCGATCGGCTCGTACATATTTTGCGCGGTGATGGCGCCGAGCGACTTGCGGATCGCGGCAAAC
Source organism: Candidatus Acidiferrum sp. (assembly GCA_035703315.1). GTDB lineage: Bacteria > Acidobacteriota > Terriglobia > Acidiferrales > UBA7541 > Acidiferrum. The sequence continues at coordinate 1,089 of DASSYL010000346.1, forward strand.
GAGTCGCGCAAGTAGATGAGCAATTCCTTTTTGGAGTGAGCCGGGCTGGGACCGCCTTTGTCGCAGGCGTCGGGCGGCTTCTGCCCATCGAACTCCGCGGCAAAACCGAAGTTTGAGCAGGCGACGTGCTTCACTTGCTCCGCAAAAGTACGCACTTCCGCCGGGCCGAATTCCGGTTTTTCGCTTTTGAATTTACCTTCTGCAGGACGATAAGGGTATTTTTCTTCGGGCATGGCTTCGGCGGCGGATCGGAGCTCGTATTCCTGAAACTGCAGGTTGCGGAGCAGAGCAGCGGCGACCGTTTCTTTCCTGCTCATTTCTGCAGCTGTCGGTTCCTGGGCGGAGAATCGGGCGGGAAGAACCATCGGGGCGCCGCCAATAGCCAGAAAGGCAGAAAGCAGTTGCGTATAAAAGTCGGTCCAAAAGAAGTAGCGTTGATCGGGCTTCATGGAGGATCATCGTACACCGATACCTTTCGATTGAAAGTAACCAATGCCCAAACAACTTTTGTGATTGACATGCTACGTCTCGCGAAACTATAGATAGCCGGCCCAGCGCACCTTGCCACCTGGAGGCGACGATGCACAGGAACACCCGGTTGTTGGTCCTCTGCGGTCTCTGCTTGTTTTTCACTGCGACGGTTAAAGCCACGCCACTGGAAATTTATGGTGCGTGGCACTGCGGAAATGATTTCTGCACTTGGAGCACGGTGCGGAACATGACCGACTTCGACACCAAGAATCACTGGATCATCGATCGCGGCGACGGCGTCCCTTCGGTGAACCTGGTCGTGCTGAGCTTCGTGAATCCGCTGAAGCTGCTGAATCAAACCAACGACTCGCAGACCGTCAACGGCGCGCCTATCGGCATGAACGCCGCGGTGGTGAGCTATTTCACCAGTCACAACATCCGCGTGCTGCTTTCGATCGGCGGCATCACCTACACCGACGATTGGGATTCGGCGCTGGCTGCAAACGGGGCACAGCTTGGGACATACGCCGCGCAGCTCGCGCAGCGCCTGGGCGTCGGGATCGAGATCGACTACGAGAACAATACCAACCCAAATCTCGCTGCGCTCCAGAACTTCATTACCGCATATCGCGCGATTTTGCCGTATGACGCGACCGGCGCGAATCCCGCCGCTCGATTGACGATTGATTTAGCCGCGGGCGATCAGTACCTGGTGCCGCTGGCGGCCAAGGCCACAACGGACTGGCTGAACACCGGCTCGCCGGTGTTGGACTACGCGAACGCCATGGTGCCGAACCGGCAGCCGAACAGCGCTTCATCTGCCGAATCCAACTGGCAACAGCACATCAGCGGCTACCCGCGGATCACGCCGCCGGTTCCGCCGCTGGCACCCGCCAAGATGACCGCCAGTCTGTATATTGTGACCGGCAAAAATCCGGCACCGGAGTGCACGACTTTCAACAGCTCTCTGGAAAAGTCGACGGGGAGCTGGGTACAAACGGTGGTTCCGGCAGGCGCAGGCATGACACCCGGACTGCTCGGGTTTATGTTCTGGGCGGCCGAATGCCAGGGAGCGCATTCGGTGTGCACCGTGCCGCCGAACACGTGCCAGGGCGGCGTTGGAGTGGGATCTTCGACGTACAGTATCCCGTTTCCGATGCCGGCGCTGCGGCAAAACTAAAAAGCACGCGCTGAAAACACGGGACTTAGTCGCGCCGCTCGGGAGGGCGGTGCTGTACGCTCGAACAAGATGGAAGT
>DASSYL010000481.1:0-4438 GCA_035703315.1 Candidatus Acidiferrum sp.
CTCAGCGAGTCTGCTTTGACACCTTCGAATACCGTCGCATGCCGTACTGCTGTGAAGTTGTTGAGAATATCCGGCCGGCTCTCGCGCGCCGTCCTCGCCGCGAGTGCCGAAGTGCTGGAAAGCGGAATCGAGCCCACGTTGCGCAACGCTTCCGGCACCAGAAATTGTAGGTTCTTGTGACGTTCTGAGACGAGCAAAATCGCAACTTCGTCCGCCTTTACCTGAAAATTCTCGGCGATACGCTCGGCCAATGCCGGAACCGACAGCTGCTGATTGCCAGTGTTTTCCGAAGTCATGTGATTGGCGAGCAGTTCCAGCTCTGCGGCGAGGCTCTTGGTCATGTCAAATTCGATGCCTAGGTGAAGTTATTCTTCCGGCGTGGTGTATCTCTAAGTCTGACTCCTTCAAGATAGCAGCACAGAATTTAATGGAGGCAATCAATTTCGCATCCTGTTTCGAGGATGCCTATACGCGTCCTCCCGTGTTTTGCTTCGCACAGCCCGCCTGCTATAATTCCTTTGCTGCACTTCCATTTTGTCGCCCGAGACTCTTCGAGCTTGGAGCGATTAGTTGCAGCGGAGAGGGCATGTCCGCAACGACAACCCGGCCTGATTCGAGTTATCTCCTCAGAAAACTCCATTCGTTGAGCGGTTTGCTTCCTATTGGCGCCTTTTTGGCCGAGCATTTTTGGTCCAACAGCGCCGTACTGGTCAGCCCCGGTAAGTATGACTCCGTTTCGCAAGAGCTACAGACGATCCCTTTCCGCCCTTTTGTTGAACTCGCCGTAATTGTTCTTCCCATTCTGTTTCACGGTGGCTACGGCGTTTACATCTGGCTGCGCGGCAAGTCCAACGTCTCGCAATATCCGTGGGTAGGCAACTGGATGTACACGCTGCAGCGTTACACGGGACTGGTCGCCTTTGTTTTTATCGGCTGGCACTTCTATACGGAGCGCCTGGCTACCGGTGGAAAGTCTACGTACGCCACGGTGTATGCCGATTTGCAGAATCCTCTTTTCCTAGCCTTTTTCGCGATCGGCATCCTCTGTTCCTCGTTTCACCTCGGCGTAGGCATCTGGAATTTTCTCTGCAAGTGGGGACTCGCCGCGACTGCTCGTGCGCAACGCGCCGCCGGACAGTTTGGCGCGCTGGTTGGCGTCACTTTTAGCCTCGTGGGAATCCTGATTTTGATCAGTTTCCGTTTCGACTGGCATCCCTTTTCTTCGTATATAACGAAATGAAACAGCCCAAGATAATTGTCGTCGGTGGAGGATTGGCTGGACTGATGGCAACCATCAAAGTGGCCGAGTCCGGCGCCCCAGTCGATCTCTTTTCAATTGTTCCGGTAAAGCGTTCGCACTCCGTCTGCGCGCAGGGCGGCATTAATGCCGCGAAAAATCAGAAGGGCGAAGGCGATACCACTGCGAAACATTTTGACGACACGATTTACGGCGGCGATTTTCTGGCCAATCAGCCGCTCGTCAAGCGTATGTGCGAAGCTGCGCCCGGTATCATCGATCTGCTCGATCGCATGGGTGTGATGTTCAATCGCACACCGGAAGGGCTGCTCGACTATCGGCGTTTTGGCGGTACGCTCTACCATCGCACCGCTTTCGCCGGAGCCACCACCGGCCAGCAGTTGCTTTACGCGCTCGATGAACAAGTACGCCGTCACGAATCCGAAGGAAGAGTTAAGAAATACGAAGGCTACACATTTCTTTCGGCGGTGATCGATGACGTTGGAGTCTGCCGAGGCATCTGCGCCATGGACTTACGCTCCATGGAAGTCCGCACGTTTCCTGCCGACGCAGTCATCTTCTGTACCGGCGGCATCGGCGCCATCTTCGGCCGCTCGACGAATTCGGTCGTTTGTACCGGCTCCGCGCAATCCGCGCTTTTCCAGCAAGGCGTGGACTATGCCAACGGCGAATTCATCCAAGTCCATCCCACGGCCATCCCAGGCGAAGACAAACTCCGCCTGATGAGCGAGTCCGCACGCGGCGAAGGCGGCCGCGTGTGGGTGCCGAAAAATCCGGCTGACACTCGTCCCGCAAAATCCATCCCGCAAAACGAGCGCTTTTATTTCCTGGAAGAGTGGTATCCGAAATACGGCAACCTCGTGCCGCGCGACATCGCTACCCGTGCCATTCACCGCATCGTTTACCAGGAAAAGCTCGGCCTGAATGGCCAGGCCGCCGTCTATCTCGACGTCACGCACATTCCGCGCGAAACGCTCGACCGCAAACTCGAGGGCATCCTCGAAATTTACGAAAAATTCCTCGGTGTGGACCCTCGCGAAGAGCCGATGAAAGTCTTCCCGGCGATGCACTACACCATGGGCGGCATTTGGGTGAACGGCGAAGACCAGGCCACCAGCGTTCCCGGCATCTACGCCGCCGGCGAATGCGAATACCAGTATCACGGCGCGAATCGCCTCGGCGCGAACTCGCTCGTCTCCTGCATTTTCGGCGGCGGTATTGCCGGCCCTGCCGCGGCGAAATACGCGAAGAATTTGGAAAAGGGCGCCGACTCCGTTGACTCCAGCGTCTTCGAGCGCGAGCGCAAGCGTCAGGAAAAAGCCAATCAGGCGCTCATCTCGCAAGACGGCGCTGAAAACATCATGACCATTTGGCGTGAACTGGGCGAAACTATGACCGAGCACGTCACCGTCACCCGCATCAACAAAAACCTGGAAGCCGCCTACAACAAGCTCATCGAATTGCAGCAGCGCTTCGGCAAAGTAAATCTCAGCGACCGCAGCAAGTGGTCCAATCAAACACTTAACTTCGCGCGTGAACTTGGCAACATGTTGCTCCTGGCTCGCGTCGTCACCATGAGCGCGCACGCCCGCAATGAATCGCGTGGCGCGCACTACAAACCCGACTTTCCGGATCGCGACGACGCCAACTGGCTGAAAACGACGCGCGCCAAATGGGGCAACAGCGACATTCAGTTGACCTACGAGCCGGTGGACATTTCGCAGATTGCGCCCAGGCCGCGTCGCTATGACGCGGCAAAATAGCTTTTCGAGGACTCATGGCTGAAAAGAAAGTCATCGTAAAGGTCAAACGGCAAGTCGGCCCGCAAGGCGCGCCATATTGGGAAGAGTTCGCACTTAACTGGCGCCCCTCGATGAACGTGATCATTTGTCTGCGCGACATCGCCGAAAATCCCGTCACCCGCGACGGCAAAAAGACCACTCCCATCTCCTACGACTCCAACTGCCTTGAAGAAGTTTGCGGCTCTTGCGCCATGCTGATAAACGGCAAAGCCCGCATGGCCTGTTCCGCGTTGGTTGATCAATTGGATCAGCCCATCAAACTTGAGCCGTTCTCTAAGTTCCCCGTGGTTCGCGATCTCGCCGTCGATCGCCAGTTCATGTTCGACAGCCTTAAGCGCGTGAAGGCGTGGATCCCCATCGACGGCACCTACGACCTTGGCGAAGGCCCGCGCATGGCCCCCGAAACCCAGGAGAAGGCATACAAACTTTCCACCTGTATCTCCTGCGGCAGTTGTCTCGAAGTCTGCCCGCAAGTCACCGGCAAAGGCTCCGGTGATTTCATGGGCGCCGCCATCATGAGCCAGGTGCGCCTGTTCAACATGCACCCTACCGGCGCAATGCACGCCCACGAGCGCCTCAACGCCGTCATGCAGGCCGGCGGCATCCAGGATTGCGCCAACGCGCAAAATTGCGTCAAGGCCTGCCCCAAGGAAATCCCGCTCACCGAATCCCTCGCCGAAATCAATCGCCAGGCCTGGAAACAAGCTCTCTTCGGGTGGTTATTAGGTTAGAATCCTCGCTAATTTGGCTTACGCAATTTCACCGAAATTAAAGGAGAACCGGATGCGCTGTCTCCGCGCCGTGCTCGCTGCAAGTGTCCTGACACTGATTTGTTCTCCGCTGCTGACGTCGATGCACGGCGACGACATCACCGGCCGCGCCCGCAAACTCCATTTCTCCTCCATCGTTCTCGACACCCATGACGACACCACGCAACGCTTCTTCTCTAAATCCTACGACCTGGCCAAGCGCAATCCCGACGGCCACATCGACATCCCACGCATGAAAGAAGGCGGCATGAACGCCATCTTCTTTTCCATCTGGATTGACGGCCGCATTATGGGCCCGCCCGCCATTCAAAAAGCCCTGGATCAGATTGATGCCGTCCATGGAAACGTCCGCCGCAATTCAAAGGACATGCTCTTCTGCCGAACCGCCAACGACATTCGCCGCGCCCACAAAGAAGGCAAAATCGCTGCGCTGATCGGAGTCGAAGGCGGGCACATGATCGGCAATGACATCCGCATTGTTCGCATCTTCGGCGATCTCGGCGTCCGCTACATGACCCTTTCGCATTTTTACAATGACGAATGGGCCGATTCCTCCACCGACAAGCCCGCTCACAACGGCCTCACCGACTACGGCAAAGACATCGTCC
>DASSYL010000585.1:0-33274 GCA_035703315.1 Candidatus Acidiferrum sp.
TTGTGCGGTTGTATGAGCAACTGGAGCGGCTGAATCCATCGCCGATCGTGCAACTGAATCGCGCGGTGGCCGTAGCAATGGCGTCTGGGCCGGCGGCAGGGCTTGAGCTGGTAGATGAACTTGTGTCCGAGCCCTCTCTGAAGGCGTATCACCTGTTGCCCAGCGTGCGCGGCGATTTTCTTTTTAAGTTGGGAAGGTTGGAAGAGGCGCGCCGCGAGTTTGAGCGTGCGGCCGAGCTTACGCGCAATGCGCGCGAACGCAAGCTGCTATTGGACCGTGCGCTGGCGTGTGGCGAGGCAATGAAAAGGCCACCTGAAGGCGGCCGCTACAACTGATCGTTGCCTTCGGGGCTCGCCGCGGTTTTGCGGCTAGGAGTGGCGAAGCTCTACACTGTCAACCCATGGACAAACTGACCGGGATACATGCGGTGAAAGAGGCGCTGGAGGCGGCAAGGCCGCTCGAATACGTATTGGTCGCGAAGGGCCGGCAAGACACCCGCGCGGAAGAAATCGTGCAGTTGGCGCGGCGCAATGGAATTCCGGTGCGCTTTGAGGAGCGGGCGCAGTTGGATCGTACTGCGGGGACGCGAGACCACCAGGGAGTAGTGGCACTCGGTGCAGCGCGAACTGCGAGCACGCTGGAAGACATTCTGGCCAGTGCCAACAAAGAACAGGGAAAGCCGGGACTGATTGTGCTGCTGGACGGGGTGGAGGATCCGCACAATTTGGGCGCGATTATCCGGACGGCGTTGGCGGCAGGCGCGCACGGAGTGGTGATTCCGGAGCGGCGTGCCGCGGGATTGACCGACACCGTGGCGCGTGCATCTGCCGGTGCGCTGGCGCATTTGCCGGTTGCGAAAGTTACGAATCTGGCGCGTTCGATGGAGGAGTTGAAAGAAGCAGGCTACTGGCTGGTGGGATTAGACGAGCGCGCGGACAAGAACTACACCGAAGTGGACTACACGTCGCCGACCGGAATTGTGATGGGCGGCGAAGACGGGATGCACGAATTGACGCGGAAACGCTGCGACTTTGTAGTGTCCCTGCCGACGAGCGGCCCGGTGAAATCGTTGAATGTGTCGGTAGCCACGGGCGTGGTGCTGTTTGAGGCGCTGCGCCAGCGGCACCAGCGTTAGATTTCGAAATTTTCCTTACGTCGGTCGCACGCCCGCGAGCAGCGCCAATTCCAGCCATTTCCAGTGGCAATCCACATCTGCGAACCCGATGGCACCAAGCCAGCCGAGCTGCGTTTCTATATCCAGGAGCTTGTTCGACGGGTCTTCGGATTCAACGTTTTGGCCCAAGCTGGCGAAGAATTGTGCGTGCAAGCGAGGAGTGGGCGAAGAAACGTGGTCCAAATTGCAAAAGACGCCACCGGGCTTGACAGCTCGAAACGCCTCTTCATAGAGCGCGCGTTTGCGTTCGTGAGTCAGATGGTGAATGGCGAAACAAGAAATGACGGCATCAAATTCGCCAACATCGGGAAGCGGTTGGTCGAGATTGTGTTCGCGTACGGAAACCCGCGGATTGCCCGAGAAACGACGGCGAGCGCGTACGAGCATGGCGGGAGAAAAATCGACGGCGATTCCCGACGCTTGCGGGAAACGCTCCAATGCGAGTGCCAGCAATCTGCCGTCGCCGCAGCCTAAGTCCAGTATCCTGGACGCAGCTTGAGGGATGCAATCGAGGAGCACGCTTTCCGCCTCGGCCCGGTGTGGTATTTCGTTCGCCACAGCCAGATAGCCTGTTGCGTGGTCCTCTTCCCTCCATTTGTTAACGCCCGACATGTGATTACTTGTCGTATTGGATGAGGGAAAAGACGTCGATGCCGGGAAGCTTCGAGCGGCCGTTGAGAAATGTGAGTTCGACGGCAAAGGCGGCGCCTTCGACCTCGCCACCAAGTTTTTGCACCAGTTGCGCCGTGGCGGCGGCAGTGCCGCCGGTGGCAAGCAGGTCGTCGCAGATGATGACGCGCGTGCCCTTTTGAATGGCGTCTTCATGGACTTCCAGCGTGTCGGTGCCATATTCGAGCGCATAGGAAACCGAGGCGGTTTTCGCAGGCAACTTTTTGGGCTTGCGCACCGGAACAAATCCGGCGCCCAAACGATAGGCCAGTGCCGGAGCAAAGATGAAGCCACGAGCTTCCATGCCGGCGACGACGTCGATGGCGTGGCCCTGGTAGTGATCGCACAGGCGGTCAATCAAAGTGCGAAAGCCCTGTTTGTCTTTCAAAAGCGTGGTGAGGTCGTAGAACAGAATCCCCGGCTTCGGATAATCGGGCACTTCGCGTATCAGCTTCTTCAGATCGTTCATGCGGGCGGCTCCCTCGCTGTTGCTGGTTTTTAAAGTCAGGAATCGTAAGTAATGCTGAACTCGCTAGAAAATTGCGAATCAATTTCGGCTGGATGCTCGATGACATTTTGCACCATGGCACCGCGCGGCCCTCGCTCCAGAAGGGCGCAGAGCCGCCTCAGCTTTTCGGCGGAGCCGATCGCGTAGACTTCGACGCGGCCATCGCGGAGATTGCGAACAAATCCGGCCAACTGGAGGCGTTCGGCTTCGTCCTGGGTAAAGTAACGGAAGCCGACACCCTGCACGATTCCCGAAACGAAATAACGGCGTGCGATTTGCTCAGTGGCCATTAAAGGAGAAATTGTAGCAGAGGCAACGGGGCGGCCGAGCCATCGCGAGCCGCGGAGTGCGATAAACTGAACCCAGTTGCAGGAACGACAATCGGAGGCGGCGAAGCACCGCGGAAGCGCATCTTACCGAATATGGAAGCATACGGCTATTACAGAGCGATGAATGCGGCCGCAAAAGCGATGCTCGCCGGAGCGCTGGCGCTTTTTTGCGGCGTAGTGGTGAAGGCGCAGGACACCAGCGGCCCGCTGACTCCGCCTCCGACCGAGGAGCACAACGTGCGCCGCGTCACTACGACGGATCCGGCCGCGGTTCCACCGGCACTGCCGCCAGCCGAAATCGTAAAGGCGTTTGCCGAAAAAGAGGACCGGTTTCTGCGCGCACGCGTGGGCTACGGCTACAAGAAAACGATCAAGCTGACGGAGTTCGGAAAAGACGGACAGCCTGACGGCGAATATCAGGTCGTGACGCAGACTACTGTGGATTCTGACGGCCGAGTGTACGAGAAAACAGTGGAGAAGTCGCAATCCAGCTTGCACTACATGGAAATTCTGCCGGGCGGCGGGCTGGCCACGCTGGCAAAGCTTCCCGCGTTTCCGCTGGTCACCAGCCAGCTGGCGAAATACGATTTGCGGTATGTCGGTGACGAAAAAGTGGATGAGGTCGACTGTTATATTTTCAATGCCAAGCCAAAATTGCTGGAGCGCGCGAATGCGCTGTTTCAGGGCGTGGTCTGGGTGGACAAGCAATACCTAGAGGTGGTGAAAACGTATGGAAAGTGGGTGACTGACCTGGGCGACATGCACCCGCAGGACTTTCCGTTTGTGAATTTTGAGACCTATCGCGAAAACGTAGACGGCAGGTACTGGTTTCCGAATTACTCGCGGTCGGACGATTTTGTGCATTTCAAGGACCAGAACATTCCCGTGCGGCTGGTCATCAAGTGGACGGACATCAAGCCGCTGCCGGCAAATGTACTTCCCGCGGCATCGCCCGATTCCGCTGGCAAGCCCAAGCCGTAATTCGACCAAGAAAATGCTGGAGCCGGCCGCTCGAACGCAGCGACCGGCTTCAACTTGCTTACACCATAAGTGTGCAGGACGTCAGCGATTGGAGCCGTGACCTTCGAGCTGATCGCCGTCACGTTCGCTATTCCCGTGGCCTCGCTCGAACTGGAACAGATCAAAGAGATCGCCTATAGCCGGGCTGTTAAGCGGCACGTAAACATTGTCCGGCTCCGCGACGGGGTTGGGGAAATTGTCGCGGCTGCGTTTGCTGAGCGGTTTGAGCTTCCAATTGCGCTCGATGAATTTGAGGATGGACACGTGATCGGTATAAGTGTGGCTGACGTGCCCGCCGGTGGTAAATGGCGAAACCACGATGAGCGGAATGCGCGGACCATCACCGAAGAAGTCGAGGGGCTGGATGAAGCCGGAGTCGTAGTAGCCGCCGCCCTCGTCCATGGTTATGAATAGCGCCGTGTCCGCAAAGAGATCGGGGTGCGCGGTCAGATGATCCATGATCTTCTTCACCATGGCTTCGAACAGGTCGAGTTTGGAGGAAGCCGGATGGCCATCGAGCAAGCCATCGGGCTTGACGAAGGAAACCGCTGGCAACGTCTCGTCGTCAATGGCAGCGAAGAAATCCGTGGTGTCCTTGATGTGGGCAGCGCGCTGAGAAGCATCACCCATGATGGCGTTGGTGTAGGACTCGAAATTGCAAATGTTGCAGTAGGCAGCACCGACGAGCACGGTCGGATCCTGGGTGGTCGGATTGTGCTGCAACTGGACGGCGGCATTGTATGCACCGCCGTAGTAAGCCCAGGAAATGTTCTTTTCGTTGAGCGCTTCGCCAATCGTGCGGACGTTCACCGGCGGAATAGAGCCGCCACCGGCAATGCCCCCGCTGTCCACCGCGCCATCCGGAAGAAAACCCGGATTATCGTTGTTAACGAGATAAAAGTGGCCGGGCTGGCAGTTGGCTTCGATGTGGTGATGAAGCGAAGCCAGGTAGTCGCGGATCGGCTTGATGCCCGGTTGAGAAGGATCAGCGCATTCTGTGAAGTTGCCGTCGAAATTCAGGTCGACGGTATACACGTCGTCGGTGCCTGGCAGTGGATTGGGATTGGCGATGTGCGAGGGCGGTGTGGTTGGCGTGCCCTTGCCGTCGGACCAGAAGAAAGCATCACCGGAACCGAGCATGATATGGTTGGCGCCGGTACCACCCATCACCGACTGATGGAAGTTGTCGCTCATGGTGTATTGATCGGCGAGGCCTTTCAACACCGGAACGTCCCCGGCTTGAACGTTATAGAACGCCATGGAGTTGCCGCCACCGTTATCGTCGATCGCTCCCTTGTTCGCGGGATCGGGAATATTTGTGTAGTTGGTGATGACGAAAGGATAGAGGTCGCTGAGGCAACCGGAAGGATTGCTTCGTGTGGCGTTCTTGACGTCGCAATCGGATTGCTGCCACATCTCGAAAAGGCGATGGGTTGTGTCGCCGGTAAAGGAATCGTAGGGAAGATTTTTGCCCTTCAGCGGAAACGGGCCGTTCGGAAGCACATTAAAATTGTCGATTCGCGTGTCCGGATCGGGCTGGACGATCGTTTGCGGAAAGCCGCTGGCGGCTCCGGTGGTGAGCAAAGCTTCGTCGGTGGCTTCGAGCGACGGTTCAATTGCTTCCAGGACGTTTGTCGGCGTACCCGCGGGAATTACGGTTTTGGTCGGCGCAAAGTTCAGCGTGGGTTGGGGTAGGAGCTGATAGGGCGCTTTTTCGTTCTTGCCCAAGCTGATGAAAAATTCGCTTTTGAAAGGCGGGGTGGCCTGAAACTGCGCGGCCTGTGAAAAATTCGCCCCGGGCGTACCATCGGCCTTGATGATCCCTTTGGAAAGCAAGTTCGAGATCGTATCGCTGCTCTGCGGAACGTAAGTGGCAAAGACGTGGTCAAAGGTGCGATTCTCGCCGATCAGCACAATCACATGCTTGATGGGCGAGGTGGTGTCCGTCTTTTCCGCCTTGCTGTCCAGGTTCTGTGCGGATGCCGGAATCACGGCTAGCGACCACGACAACAGGCCTGCGGCAATTTTTTTACGCCACTTCCACTTCGTTTGATGCGCGCTGTTCTCCATATTTCCTCCAGGTCTCTCCTGTAGCTGCTCCAGGGCGGGTCGTAGGAGACTCTTGCAGCGAGGTTGCAATGGCATGAAGGACCGATTTATGGAGCGTGAACTTTAGTCAGCATGAGAAAGGCTGGAAAGTTACAAAAATGGGACAAGTAAAATCGCACTCAACGAGTCGAGCGACGAGCGGAGTTTCTTTATAAGGATTGGCCGAGACGCTGCTCGAGCTGTGTGCGGTAAGTCCTGCTGACGCGGGCGCGTGAGCCATTCTTAAGGACGACTTCGAATTCGCCGTGGCTAGCCGGTTCAAGCTGAACGATGCTTTCAATATTGACGATGGCCGAGCGGTGGATGCGGATGAAGCGCTGGGGGTCAAGCCTTTCGGCGATGTCGGTCAGCGAAGCACGATACAGGAACTCTTTTCCGGCCGCGTGCAGATTGACATAGACGCCGGCTGCTTCAATCCAATCAATTTCCGCGATTCTGAGGAAGCGCGTTGTACCGGCGGATTTCACGACAAGGCGGTCCCAGCGGCGGACTTGAGGCGGTGCCTTGGAAACCATCTGCAACATGCGACGGCCCAAGTCGCGCAGGGTGCGTTCATCGAGGCGAGACTTGACGCGCGCCAGGGCAGCTTCCAGACGTTCGTCGCTGAAGGGTTTCAACAAGTAGTCGAGCGCATTGGATTCGAAAGCGCGGATAGCGTGCTGGTCGTAGGCGGTGACGAAAATGGTGAGCGGCATTTCTTCCGCACCGACGGCTTCGACAACGCCGAGGCCGTCCAATTCGGGCATTTGCACGTCGAGGAAGACCAAGTCCGGTTTTTGCTCTTGAATCATTTCGACGGCAGCGACGCCGTTTTCCGCTTCGAGAATGGCGCTGATCTGATTATCTTTTGCGAGCAAATCGCGAAGGCGCTGGCGAGCAGGAGCTTCGTCGTCGACGATCAACGCGCGAATGCGTTCAAGCGGCGGAGGAACCACGCGGATTTTCTCCCATTCGCTCCAGTGGCAACTTCAACGGTAGAAGTACTTCGACTTCCGTGCCGCCTTCGGCGCGATTGCGTACCGAAAAGTGACTGTGGCCGTTGGCATGCAGGCCGGCAATACGCTCGCGAGTGACGGAGAGGCCCAAGCCGGAGCACGCATCGAGGTTCCAACCTTGCGGCAGGCCAACGCCGTCATCGAGCACGCGGATTTCCAGCTGGTCGCCGATTCGCTCCGCGGAAACCATGACGCGTCCGCCCGAAGCCCTGCGCGATATGCCGTGACGAATCGCATTTTCCACCAAGGGCTGCACAAACAAGGATGGCACGGAGGCGTATTTGACTTCCGGAGCAACGCGGATTTCTACTTTCAAGTTTTCGCCAAAACGGATTTTTTGAATCGCCAGATAGTGCTCGAGGAAAGCCATTTCTTCCGAAAGTGGAACTTCCTGACGGTCCTTTGATTCCAGCGAAAGACGCAGGAGGTCGCCGAGATGTTCAATCATGCGACGAGCGAGACGCGGGTCGCGCTCCACTTGAGACGAAATGGTGTTCAGCGCGTTGAAGAGGAAATGCGGATCGAGCTGCATACGCAGCGCGTTGAGTCGTGCTTCGGAAAACTGGCGCTCCAAGCGTTCGCGGCGGAGTTCGCTCGAAAGATAGCGCCGGTGATATCGATAGGCCTGCCAGGCGCCAACGATCACCCAGTAGATCAGCCAACTCCAGAGAAACATGCCGCGAAAGGCGCTGGGAAGAAGCTGCGGGTTGCCCAACATCGCCCAGTTGCCGAGGCCGAACAAGGCCCGGACAGCCGCAAGAACGTAAACGAGGAGCGAAGTAAAAAACACGCTGAGAAAAAGATGCGCAGCAATGCGCCGGGAGAGTTGCGCTTCGGAAAATGGCAAGCGCAGATCGGCAGCAACGATCAGAGGGGCGAGGATGCCCCAGGACCACCAGAGCGCCAATGACGCGAGCAGCGGCTGCCGCCAGCCGTTGGCCATGCTCATGTTGGGGAGAGCAAAGATGCAGCCGATCGTAGTCCAGCCGATTATCGCGACGGCGATTCGGCCGACCCAATTCATGAATGAAAGACTCTGCTGTTCTGACGAAACGAGCATTTGATACGCGAAGGCCTGATTTGATTGTTGCCGCGTTTTGCCAGCCGCGCAACTCCAGCTCGCCTATTTGCGGGCGAGCTGGAGGCCGGTGACGTCATCGGGGCGAAGGATGACGGCCAATCCGTAGAAATTGGTGGCCACGGCGATGGCTACTTCGTTGTTGCCGGCGTTCAACGGCAACTGGAAGGAGCCGTTTTCGAGTGAGCAGCGGCCGTCAGGAGTTTTCCGTGCCGTCGCCGGCATGTAGAGATTTTTGTCGGAGTACACGAGCTTTCCGTTCACAAAGACCCACACTTCGCGTACCCACCCGATGGACGTTTTGACGGACTGGACTTTATCGGAAGCGATATTGGTCTTGATCCAGGCCACAGAGCGGCGCGGGCGCTCCAGCGGAAGTCCATACAGGCGAGAGATGTTGACCAGGCCGCCGCGCTCCGCCGCAAGGGCTTGCCAAGCGGCAGATGGTGCGGGCATTTCGTCCAACGAAGGATCCTTGCCGGCGGGAAGTTCCGCCAACGGAGACAATTGCCAGTCGCGAATAAAATGGGGGTCGGTTGCGGTTGGATCGGGCTCGGCGTCCGGAGCGAGTCCCTCGGTAGCGTCGGGTGTGACCGAAAAATTGGAGAAGAATCCCGGACCTTGTAGAGAAATCCCGCCTTCAGCGCTATCGCCTTCGAGGCGGCCGATTCTGAGCGAAGGCGTCTTTTCGTGGTTGACGTAGAGGTTCATGCGCTGGCCGGAGAGCACGATCTTGATGTGGTTCCACTCGCCGTCGCGGATGGAAGCCGATGACTGGTATTGCGGGAAAACGTCCCACAGAAGAACTCCGTGAGTCTGTGGCGCGTATTGCAGACAATCTTTGGATTCAGAGCACTTGCCGTTCGGACGGATGTAGAAATATTCGTACGAATTGTCGTCGCGGCGCCGGAAGGCGAGACCCGTACCCATGGCGAATGGCTGAACGTCGAATTCAATGATGCCGTTCTGAAGAGTGATTCCTTTCGCGAGCGCCATGCCCTGGCGGAGTGCGATGGCGTCCACTCCCTGAATTTTTTCGAAGACGCCCGTGTCGGTCTGCCAGTGGTCAGGAGTCATTGGGACTTTAGTGGCCTCCGCGGCGGAGGCCACAGCCGCTGCGATCAACAGTCCAAAACAAACGGGCAGATACCGCTTCAGTTTCCGCATGGTCTGATCCTTTGGGGAAAAGCTGCGCGCTCTTCCGTGAGCGCAGGCTAAGACCGATCTTGGTCGACGGCGACGGGAATGTTGCCGAACGGAAGCGCGCGTCGTGGACGGGACACCGGCCGCAGCGAACCGGCTTGCAAAAATCGCTTCATTCGTTTTAATTCGACAAGGACTGCGACACGGCAAGCGCTTTTTGGCATAATCGGCGTTTCGCGAATGAGAGTACAAGCCAGCTTGCTCTCAGGGGAGTCGTATGATGCCGGAGCCGGAAGTCGATCTGAGCAAGACCTACGATGCGGTCGTAATTGGATCGGGCGCGGCTGGCGGCATGGCGGCGCACGTGCTGACCGGCAAGGGGCTGAAGGTGTTGCTGCTGGAAGCGGGCAAGAAGCTGCCCATTGAGCAGGAACTGCGCTCGATGGAATGGCCCTACGAAAATGCCAACCGCGGGTTTTTGCCGCCGGACTCCCATTCTCTGACCTTCAACGAATACACCATACGTAGACCACCATACGGCCCAGGATTTGAAAAATCGAAACACCTGCACAGTTATATCGGCAGCGGCGACTACACGAAAAACATCGTGGTGGACGAGCGGGAAAATCCCTACACGGGAACGAATTACGCCTGGGTGCGGGCGCGCTGCCTGGGTGGTAAGACCAACATCTGGGGACGGCTTGCACTGCGCTTGTCGGATTACGACTTCAAGGCCAAGGACCATGACGGCTACGGCGAAAACTGGCCGATCAGTTACAGCGACATCGCGCCGTACTACGACAAGGTTGACCTGTATCTCGGCATCACCGGCGTAAAAGAAAATCTGGATTACCTGCCGGACAGCATCTTTCAGCGGCCCACTAAGTTGAATTGTGCGGAACTGACGCTCAAGCAAGGCATTCAGAAAATGGGCCGGGTGCTGACCCAGTATCGCGCCGGCGTAACCAGCGACGGATTGACGCACAACAAGTATCGCACCCGCTGCTATGGACGCGGCGCCTGTTCACGAAAGGGCGGCTGCGACATTCACGCCGCATTCGACTCGCCTACGGGATTGATCTATCCCGCGATGGACACGGGCAACCTGACGCTGCGTCCGAATTCCACGGTGCGCGAGGTGACGGTCGATCCCGCGACGGGCAAAGCCAGAGGCGTCCATTTCATCGATTCCCAGACGATGAAGGATTACCACGTAAAAGCCAGAGTCGTAATCGTGGCCGCGTCCACCTTGGAATCGGCGCGATTGCTGCTGCTCTCCAAGTCCCGCCAACATCCGAATGGACTGGCAAATTCGAGCGGGCACGTGGGTCACAATTTCTGCGAGCACGTGATGGGGCCGGGTATCACCGGCCGGGCCAAGGATCTGGTCGGCAAGCCGCCGACTCTGGATGACGGGAGGCCGGGCGGCTTCTATCTGACACGTTTCCGCAACTTGAAGGAGAAACACCCGAAGTTTATTCGCGGCTATGGATTTGAGGGTGGTAGCGGGAGCACGATGTTCCCCCGCGGGACGGACGCTCACGGATTCGGCGCCGCGTTCAAAGATGAGGTCCGGAAAAATCACGGGGCTTACGTTGAAATGGGCGGCTTCGGCGAAGTGCTGGCTCGATACGAAAATCACGTGGACCTGGACCCGGTGGTGAAAGACAAATGGGGCATTCCGGCATTGCGCTTTCATTACAAGTTTGGTGATAACGAGCGCAAGATGTGCGAGGACATGAAGGAAACGGCGAAGGAGATGTTCGAAGCCGCTGGGTTTGAAATCTCGCACGTAAGTGACCGCATATTGACGGAAGGCTGGTCGATTCACGAGCTCGGCACCGCCCGCATGGGCGACGATCCGAAGACGTCGGTGCTCAACCAGTTCGAACAATCACACGACGTGAAGAACCTGTTCGTCGTAGACGGCAGCGCCTTTGTGAACGCCAGTTGCCATAATCCGACCTGGACCATCATGGCGCTGTGCTGGCGCTCCTGCGACTACCTGGTGGACGAGATGAAAAAGGGCAATTTGTAGGAGGAGCCATGTCGCTAAAAAATCCGATCGACTTCTTGCAAGACCGGCGGCAGTGGCTGAAAACTTCGGCGACCCTGCTAGGAGCGTCTGTGTTGCCGATGCCTGCCGAATCAACTGAGGCGGCGATGCAGCCTCAATCCACGCCGAAGGCACCTCCTCGGCACGCACACGAAACACGATCACCTGCCCGATTTTTTACGCCGGACCAACACGCTCTAGTGGACGAACTGACCGAGACCATCATTCCCGAGGATAGTCACTCAGGCGGAGCCAAAGCTGCCAGAGTCACGGACTTTATCGACAAAACTTTGCGCGAGACACAAGACGAAGATCAGAAGCGAACCTGGAAGGAAGGCTTGCCGCTGATTGACAGCATGAGCCGTCACTACAACGGCAAGTCTTTCCTAGACGCGTCGCCCGAAGAAAGGGTCGCGGTCCTGACTGTCCTATCCGAAAACGAGCGCATGACGGGCCTTCCAGAAGTGAAATTCTTCAAGGACCTGAAGCACCTCACGGTAATCGGCTACTACACGTCAAAAGTGGGCATTCACGATGATCTGCAGTACAAAGGCAACCGCGTCTTGCAGGAATACGTAGGCTGCGACGACCAAGCCTTGCCCAATACTTAGTTAACAGTAAGTCCAGCTTAATCGGAGCAATCATGGCAGACGGACCAGTGAAAGTCGGGATGATCGGTTCGCAATTCCAGGCGGACATCCAAGTTGTCTCGTTTCAGAGCGCGCCGTATGAGGCCGAGGTGGTCGCGGTCGCTTCGCCGACTCCGGGCAATGCCGCCGAGTTCGCGAAAAAATTCAACATTCCGCGTGTCTTCACCGACTATCGCGAAATGCTGAAAGAGCGCGACATCGAAATGGTCTGCATTTGCGCGCCCAACGCCCTGCACGCGCAAATGACCAAAGACATCGCGGCGGCCGGGAAGCACATCGTTTGCGAAAAGCCGCTAGCCATGACCATCGCCGAAGGCGAAGAGATGATCGCCGCTGCGAAGAAGCATGGCGTATTGCTGATGTATGGCGAAGAACTTTTCTTCACGCCGAAATATTTAAAGGCGAAAGAAATGGCCGACGCCGGAGCTTTCGGCAAGATTCACCTGGTCAAGCAGAGCGAAAAGCATTTTGGCCCGCACAGCCCCTGGTTCTGGGACGTCAATCGTTCCGGCGGTGGCGCGCTGATGGACCTGGGTTGCCACGGCATCGCGTTTTGCTACTGGTTTCTAGGGCGCTCGCCGATTAAGTCGGTCTACTGTCAGATGGGCACGTACGTCCACGGCCACAAAACGAAAGCCGAGGATGAATCACTGTGTATCCTCGAGTTTGAAAATGGCGCGATGGGCATGGTGGAGAACAGCTGGGCCCGGCGCGGCGGCATGGACGATCGCATCGAAGTGTTCGGCTCTGAAGGGGTGACCTACGCCAATCTACACATGGGTAACGCGCTGCCGACCTACAGTGAAAGCGGCTACGGTTACGCAGTGGAGAAAGCGCCTACCACGAAAGGCTGGACCTACCCGGTCTTCGAAGAACTGTGGAACTACGGCACGCCACAAGAGCTGATTCACTTCGCGCGATGCGCGCGCGGCAAAGAGACCCCAAAAGCCACTGGCGAAGACGGCCTCGTTGTGATGCATGCGTTATACGCAGGCTACGCGTCCGCCGGCGAAGGCCGCAAAATCGCACTTCCCTATCAGGCCCCCGCGGGCACCAAGAAGCCAATTGATTTGTGGCTGAACGGTAGCGCACGCAAACAAGCGGCGCAACGCTAGGACATTTTCCGCAAGGACGATTTGCATGTAGAGTAGCTGGGCAAAGACTGTCCATTCCTTTTCGATTTTCTTTGGGGAGGTTCTTCCGTGCAGCTGCAAATGAGACTTCGTCTCTCCGTGATGATGTTCCTCGAATACTTCATCTGGGGTGCGTGGTACGTGACGCTCGGCACTTGGCTCGGCCAGACACTGCACCTCTCCGGCGATCAGATCGGCATCATCAGCGGTACCACCACCATCGGCGCGATTGTCTCGCCATTTCTCGTAGGTCTGATGGCCGATGAACTCTTTGCCAATCAGCATCTGCTCGCAGCCTTGCATGGCGTCGGCGGTGTCCTTCTTTGGTTCGCCTCTTCACAAACGCATTTCGCTCCAATGTACGCCATCCTAATGATCTATTCGCTGCTGTACATGCCAACGATGGCGCTCACCAACGCGCTGGCCTTCCGCCAGATGAAAGATCCCAGCCAGGACTTCGGCGGAATTCGCGTCCTCGGCACCGCCGGGTGGATCGTCGCAGGGCTAACTATCAGCGCGATCAGCCGCATGGTTCCCTCGGTGGAGGCTACTGCGATCCCGATCCGCATGGCGGCGATCGGTTCCATCCTGTTTGGTCTGTACGCCCTGACTCTGCCGCACACGCCGCCGCTGCGCACCGCTCACGGCTTTAAGATCAGCAACATCTTCCCGCCCGATGTCTTCGGTTTGTTCAAAGGCCGCAACTTCGCAATTTTCGCCGTCGCATCCTTCCTGATCTGCATTCCGCTCCAGTTCTACTATGCGTTCACCAATCTTTTCTTGAACGAGATTGGTGTGCGGTATGTGGCCGCCAAAATGAGCATGGGTCAAATGTCGGAGCTCCTTTTCATGGTCACTCTGCCATTCTTCTTCAAACGCCTAGGCATTAAGCGCACGCTAATGCTGGGCATGCTGGCCTGGGTCTTGCGTTACGTGATGTTTGGCTACGGTAACGCCGGCGCACTCTCGTGGATGCTCTATATCGGAATCATCCTCCACGGTATCTGCTATGACTTCTTCTTCGTCATGGGCCAGGTTTACGTGGATCAGAAGGCGCCATCAGCCTTGCGCTCCGCCGCCCAAGGCCTCATGACCTTTCTGACCTACGGGATCGGCATGTTCGTTGGTTCGCTGTTTTGCGGCCGTATTGTGGAGATGTATAAGACCGCAGGACCCGACGGCTCCGCCGGCCATGACTGGCGCTCGATCTGGATGGTGCCGGCGGCTGCGGCGGCGGTCGTGCTAGTGTTTTTTGCGCTGGGATTCCGCAATAAGGAAACGGACAGCCAGCCGGCCGCGGTTGCCGAAACGAGTGGCGCGAAAGCCTGATCAACGTTCCATTTGCGCATGCGCTTTAAGGATCGCGTTAGTCTTGAAAACGCGCGAGGGCCGCAGGTAGTTCGTCAATCGAATCAAGCAAAAGGTCCGGCTTGGCCGCGCGCAGGCGTTTTTCGGTAGGAAAAGGTCCGAGCACCGCAATCGCGGCTCGCACACCAGCGCGGCGCGCCATCTCCAAGTCTTCCGGCGAATCGCCGACGTAAACCGTCTCCGCCGGACGCATTTCCATGTGACGCAAAGCCAACCGCAACGGCGCGGGATGCGGCTTGCGTAGTCGCGTGTCTCCGCTGCAAACGCGAGCCACGAAATGTTCCCAGAGTCGAAAATCGCGAAGCTGGCGATGCACTCGCCCTCGATCACCGCTGGTCACAAGACCAAGAGCGTGTCGGCGCGATAGATGCGCAAGCACTCGCCGCGCTCCCGGCAGCAGCTTCGGAGCCTGTTTCGCGTAGTTCAACCGCCACAGCTTGTCGGCGACATCCCACTTCGTGCGCGGAATTTTCGCTGCGCGATAAACGCGATACCAATTCGGCGAATAATTCGCTTCCAGCTCCGCCAGACCCCAGGGAATTTCGAGCGCGCGGAACATAGCCAGGTACGCAGCGCTATCGGCGGCGTAGGAATTCAGCAGCGTACCGTCCCAATCGAAGAGCACGCCGCGAAGTGCCGGTGAACGATCTTGAGATTTCATCGAAGGAGCCTACACTCATTTTACGGGAGTTGCCGCACTCGGGCGAGCAGCGCGATTTCGATACGAATCCGCGTATATCGAGGACATTCAAGGCGTCAGTTCACGCGCCAGGGGGATCGTTCGTTCCAATGACGAACCGTTTCCGCGGCCCACTCCGGCGACTTCTCCTCATGACATGAACTGCGGATTGGGAATCTGGTACTTCACGGCGCCCATACACTTTCACTGTAGCAAAAACGAAAGGGGCGCCGAAGTGCCCCTCTTGCGTTTCCGATTGATTCGCTTCTTAGAACTCGAAGCGAAGCGAGAGTTGTGCCTGTCGCGGATCACCGACGCCAACACGCAGGAAGCCGTTGAAGTCGAAGAGCGCTGGCGTGGACAGCGGGTTGATGTTGTTCTTGTTGTTGAACGCATTGAAGACTTCGACCTTGGGGATGATCGCGTAGCGTTCGCCGAAGCGGAACGGACGCGCAATGCCGAAATCAAACGTAAAGTACGCGTTGTCCTTGCGCAGCGAATTGCGGCCCGTGTCCACGCCGCCTTGGAAACGCGGCTCGGCGGTAATTGGTTGGGCCGAGTGCGCTTGCATACGGATGTTCAGGTCGAAGTGCGCCGGCAGATTGGCAACGGTATAGAAATTGAAGCGGTGCCGTTCGTCGCGATCCGAGTAGGAGTATTCCGAGGCCAAATTAAACAAGTTGGCATAACGAAAAGTGAAGGGATCGCGTTCGTTGGAATCGTCGTCGTAGTCCTTCGAGTAGGTGTAGTTTGCGTCGAAGAGAAAACGATGGCTCATGCGCTTGCGGGCGCCGATGGTGAAGCCGCGGTAGAGCGACTTGGCAGAACTGACCGTGTCGGTGATCGCTCCAAGGTTCGGGAACGGCACCGCGACACCCGAACCGAATACGGCGCTGGGATAGGTAACAGTGTCGCCGCTGTTCGGCACGCAAACGCCTGGACTAACGTTGGTTCCGCCGACAGTAGAGCAGTCAAAGCTGGGATCCACGCCGACGTTCGGATTGATGAAGCGCGTCAGATGCACGCCTTTGTTCCAGGTAAAGTCGGCGTAGACCGCATAGTCACCAATTAACTGTTGTTCGTAGCCGACGTTGAAACTGTAGATGCGCGGGTTGGCATAGTCCTTGCTGAAAACGGTAATGTCCACCCCTGTGGGAATGGTGCCGGCCGGCGGCGGATTGTCGATTGGTGCAGCGTTGGTGCCAAATGCTGGTGGAGTTCCAAAGGTGGAACCGGCCGCAAACGATTGCTGCTGAACACCGTTTGTCGTGATGGCCCCGACCTGGGTCAGCATGTTTTGCCGCGCGTTATAAATGCCGGTGTTGGCGCGAAACGAGGACTTGCCATTGCCGAAGATGTCCCACGCAAAGCCAAGACGGGGCTGGAACATTTTGTTCTGGTTATGAATGGTGCCGTCTGAGGGAAAATTCGGGTCGCTCAGGTTTGGTCCATACGCCGTCTGCGACGGTGGAATGACCGGATCCGGGAATTGCTGCGCTTCCCAGCGGAGACCGTAGTTCAGCGTGAAGTTCTTGGCGATCTTCCAGGTGTCCTGCGCGAACAATGCGAACTCTTCGTTGGTGATGGAGGAAAATCCCGATTGGTCAAAAGTTTCTCCCTGCGTCGCGGGGCCGTGTTGCAGGAACAGAAGGAGCGGCCCTCCGACGGAACTTCCCGCCGCGCACGTCTCCCCAAGATCCTGAGTCACCCAACCGGTGAACGCACCGGCTTTGGTCAAGCATTCGCCGACACTAGGTCCAAATCCGCCAGGAGCTTCCGGCGATGCATAGTGCATGAATCCAATTGGGCTGTCGAAGATGTAACGGCCGGCAAAGAAGCCGCGGAAAATTTGCGTGTTCTTGGTGTGCAGCCATTCGCCGCCGACCTTGAACGTGTGTTTGCCGTGCACGATGGAAAAGTTATCGCGGATCTGCGTTCGCCACAGGAGCTCGTCCACGTTGGGGTTCAGGAAGAAGGGCTGGCCAAAACGGAACGTCGGGCCAAAGCCCATGGCGGTGTCCGGAATGGACGTCGGATCAATGGTGTTGCGCGGACGATTCTCGCGTGAATACGTGAAGTGCGCCTCGTTCACCTTGTTACTGGAAATGGTGCTGAACCAGCTGGTGTTGAACACTTGAATCTTGCTTGGTCCTTCGATTCCGTTCGCGGTCGTGCCATAAGTCGGAACGTCGAAAGTCTGGTTGGGATTCTTGGACCAGTCAAAGCTGTAAGAACCGAAAAGCTGGTTTTTGGAATTAAAGTTGTAATCCACACGGCCAAACGCCGAACCGTTGCGGATCGAATGATCGACGGGTTTTCCATCGTCTTCGCCAAAATTGGACTGCAGGAAATTCAGCACGCCCACGCGCTGGCAATCAGGGCTGGACATAATGAGCGCATCCGCGCCCGAGCTACCGTCAAACACCGGGCTGCTGGCGCAGGGAGTCCCGAGCGGAACGCTCAAGTTCTTGCGGCTCAAGTCCTCGCGAATACCTTCCGCCGCGCCAAAGAAGAACAGCTTGTCCTTGATAATCGGGCCGCCGACCCCTCCTCCGAACTGCTCACGATGAAAACCTTCGAGGGGCTCGCCGTCCGACGTCGCCGAGGTAAGTGCCTTCAGGCGCTGATATTCGAACAGACTACCGTGCAGATTGTTGGTGCCGGATTTGGTGATGACGTTCACCACACCGCCGCCGGTGCGGCCGTATTCGGCATTGGCGCCACTCGCCACGACCTGGAACTCCTTCACCGCTTCCAGCGAGATGTCCACGGCGGCTCGCTGCCCGCCCATCTGTTCACCGAAAAAGCCGTTGTTGTAATCGCCGCCGTCCAGGCTGATGTTGTTGAAAATGCCGCGCTGGCCGTTGATGTTGATTTCGTCGCCGTCCGGCCCCTGTGAAATGCTGACGCCGGGCGTGAGCGTAAGCAGGTCCTCAAACTTGCGGCCGAGCACCGGCGTCTGCTGAATCGCCGCTTCCGATAGCGTCGAAGACGATTCGGTCTTGGTGGCTTCGATGACCGGCACGTCGGAAACCACGATTTGCGTGGCGACAGACGACACTTTCACCGTAACCGGAATCGTAAGCACCTGCCCAACGGTCAAATTCACGTTTTCCTGAAGGATGGTGGTAAATCCGGTCTTGGTGACCGTAATCGTATAGCGTCCCGGCGCGAGATTTAGAAACTGGAAATGGCCGTCGGCGTTGGTGGTTTCGGTACGGCTGAAGTTGGTGTCCAGATTCTTGATTTCCACCGATGCCTCGGCGACACTGCCCCCCTTCTCGTCGAGTACATCGCCCCGCACGCTGCCCGTGGTGAATTGCGCTTGCCCCCAAGCAGTTACCGCAAAAAGGAAGTACAGCGCCACCGAAATGGCGCCAGTCATAATTTTCTTCACAATTCCCCCGTCACTACCCCGTTCCGCAGGAGTGGAAACTCCAGAGGTTGGAGAAACCAGCGGAATCCGTGACAACGAGTTTACTGGGTAGGAAGAAAGTAACGCAAGCGTGAAGCTGTGGAAAGTCGCAACTTGAGCTTTTGCTCAATCCAACGCAAATTTTGCGGTTGCGTTTGGCGCGGAATCAAACGGCGAAGTAGCGAGTCGGAATGTTGTCGTCGCGATCGAATTCCAGATCTTCAAATGACGCAGCGATACCAAACCAGCCCGGCATGGCCGCGGGCTCCGTTCGCGCCACTCGGGCTTTGCTCACAATTACCACATTGCCGCGGCCCAGCGGACGGCTTACCAGCACCACTTCCAGCTCGATGGCGGTCTGCGACGCAAGATTTCTCGGACAAAGAAAAAAGACGCCGGAAGAGCTAATGTCGCGCGTGACCAGAGTGATTGGAAAATCTTCCGGGCGGCCATCAACGCTGCGCAGCCGTAAGGGAAGCCGCAGGCTGGCACGTGGGTATTCGCGCTGCTCCGGAAAAACGCCCACCGCGTGCGTAGGCACGCGCGCGAAACGTCGCACCGGATTTACCGGCCGCAGCGGCATCACGCGCAACGAAGGTACGCGAGGCGCCCCGATGGCGGGGGTGCCCGCAATCGCCGGAAGCGCCTGCGGGCCGAGCGAAACGGGCCGGACTGGGTATTCTTCTTCTTTTCTGACAGCTTGACTGGATGCGTTCATGTTGCCCTCAGCGCTTCAAAAGCCCGCGCACGCAACTTCAGGTCGCCAAACATGGCCTAAATAAACGCCCGGCAGAAGTCGGAACATATACCCGAAATACTGTACCGAAACGGACTGTGAGGATGCCACTTACGGAACAGACGCGTCAATCTGTGGAAATCGACCTAAGTGTCCTATCATCAAACACTTGGTTTTAGTACGGGGTCGCCCGATCGGCCTCGAAATCCGGCTTCCATTTTGGTGCTCGACGTATCGGCCGAGACTCTCTAGAGTTCGCTATGGCTCTTTCTTCCCAGGTCTCACAAGAAGCAGGTGTTATATCGTCGTTGCCATCCGGTCCTTCCACGCCGCCCTCCCGCGCGGCGGCGTCCTTTCTCGTAATTGCCAGTTTCTTGGCCGTTTACGTCATTTGGGGCAGCACCTATTTCGCTATACGCGTAGGTCTAGAGTCCTTCCCCCCTCTCCTGCTGGCCGGAACCAGACATATCGGCGCAGGCGTTATTTTGTATCTCTTGTTCCGCAAAAGCGGAACACGGCCCGCGAAGGCCCAATGGATTACCGCGGCTATTACTGGAATTCTGCTGCTGTTTGGGGGCAACGGCGGGGTTTGCTGGGCCGAGCAGACTGTGCCCTCCGGAATCACGGCGCTGCTGGTCGCTACGGTCACCTTATGGATGGTGCTGGTCGACTGGCTGCGCCCGGGCGGACACCGGCCGTCGGCCCGCGTCCTGGCCGGAATCATGATCGGGTTCGCGGGACTTTTGATCTTGGTCGGCCCATTTCATTTAGGGAATTCGGGCCGCGTGAACCCAGTCGGCGCCGTAGTGTTGGTGCTGGCTTCGCTCTCGTGGGCTTGCGGCTCGCTGTACTCAAAACACGGCGCGCTGCCGAGTTCGCCGCTGCTTGGCGCGGGTATGCAGGCTTTGTGCGGCGGGGCCGTGTTATGGACTGTCGGATTGCTGGCCGGTGAAGGGGCACACTTCCATCCGGCCAGCGTGACGCCGCGCGCGTGGCTTGCCGCGGCTTATCTGGTGGTGTTCGGCTCCTGCGTCGGCTTCAGTGCGTATCTGTACATCCTGAAAAAGAGTACCGCGGCGCGCGTAGCCACCTACGCTTTTGTGAATCCCATCGTAGCGCTATTGCTTGGCTGGGGCTTCGGTGGAGAAGGCCTTTCGGCCAGAATGCTGATCGCCGGAGCGGTGATCCTCACGGCCGTAGTGCTGGTAATTTCCGTTCCGCACCGCGAAACGTCGGAAGTTAATGGCGGATTGCCGGCACCCGGCGAAGCTTAGGTTGCCCACAACAATTTTGTTTGAGCGCAGTTTCCGGATAGCAACTGGCTCCTCCTTGCTGTAATTTGGCGATTATGAAGACCGCACCAAACACCCGGAGGGACGCTAAACTCGGCGGTCAGGACGCACGCTATTGGCGCGCCGTATTGGCCCGGGACGGCCGGGCTGACGGAGCGTTCTTTTTTGCGGTGCGCTCGACAAGCATTTACTGCCGGCCCAGCTGTCCGGCCCGGCGCCCGCTGCGAACCAATACCCTATTTTTCCAGACCAGGCAGGAAGCGGAACAACATGGCTATCGCCCCTGCCGGCGCTGCAAACCCGATACCATTCCGGCCAGCGTGCTGATCGTCAAGCGGGCCGCGCAAGTGCTGGAAAGCGAAATCGATGATCCGGTGAACGTGAACATTCTGGCGCGCAAAGTCGGCGTAAGAACCGACACACTGCGTCGTGCCTTCCGCCAGCAAACCGGGCTCAATCCCAAAGAACTGGCGGCGGCGTTGCGCCTGAAAAGATTCAAGCGGTTGCTGCGTTCGGGCAACAGTATCGCCGATGCGCTGTATGCGACGGGCTACGGATCGGCCAGCCGCGTTTATGAGCGCAGCGACGCGCAATTAGGCATGACGCCGGCAACATATCAAAAGGGAGGAAAGGGAATGCAAATCAAGTACACGACAGCCAAGTCAAGTTTGGGGGAAGTGCTGGTCGCGGCGACAGAGCGCGGTGTGTCGGCCGTTTATTTAGGCGACGCGTCGGCAAAGCTCACCAGCGAATTGCGCGAAGAATATCCGCGCGCGGAAATTACACCGGAAAAGGGTGCCTTTTCCGAATGGGTGGAAGAAATCGTGGCGCGCGTGGAAGGAAACGCCCCGCGCCGCGAGCTGCCTCTGGACTTGCAGGCGACCGCGTTTCAGCGCCGCGTCTGGCAAGAGCTGCAGCGCATTCCGCGAGGCGCGACGCGCACGTACGCTCAGGTGGCCAAAGCCGTCGGCAAGCCGAGCGCCGTTCGCGCAGTTGCGCGAGCATGCGCGACGAATCCGGTCTCGATCGTTGTCCCGTGCCATCGCGTGGTGCGAGCCGATGGCAACTTGGCGGGCTACCGCTGGGGAATCTCGCGCAAGCAAACTCTATTGGAACGGGAACGCACTTCTGGCATCGCCACCGGCAAGATCAGCCGCGTGGCTTGATCTTCGTCGCGTTTTTCGGCCAGTCTTGCTTGAAGCGGGATTCTTCGATCTTCAGATTCTTTTTGATGTCGCTATAGTGAAAAATGAAGTAGTCGCCGGATCCCGCTTCAAAAAATTTCTGCTGCAGCGGCAACCACGCTGACTCATCGACCCACATTTGTATCTTGCTGATCTGCGCTCGCACTTGATCGGTTTTAGGCGTCAGCTCCAGAAGCAGGGTCTTTCTGCCGTCGAGATCGTGTTCTCCTGAGAACTCCACATCAAAGCTTTTTTTCAGGTCTTCGCTGCGCGTTCCAAAGCCCAACCGTACATATTGATCCACTAGCGCGCGGTCCTTGCCGAGATCATATTCTTCAACGCGATTGATTTTGGGATTGTAGATAGCCAGTGAATTCCCCGTGCGCAGGATGGTGCGCTGGTCGGGCTTGGCAAACTCGATCCGCATCTTTTCGTCTTTCTTCTGCAGCCACATCTGGCCTGACTCCGTGGAAGTGTCCTTCACCACATCCGTGTATTTGATGTGTTCCACGTTCGCAGTCAGGGTACGAAAATCGCGCGCTCCCGCGTCCATCCGATCCAGCGTGGATTCCAGGGTCCATTTTTGTGTTGATTGCGCGGCGGCCAGGAGCGGGAAAAACAGCAAGAGCGTAAGAACGGCGCAAAGTCTTAGCTTGTTTTTGCCGGTGGCCTTCAGTTGCATGGTTGAGTAGAGAAAGAAAATCCCCTCAAATCATCGTAGCACACTGATGAGACGCGCCGCCCACAGCTCGAGTTGCTGATGTGGGGTGGCCCGCGCCAAATACTAGGATTAGGGCTATCCTTTACTTTTTGCGCAAAGTGACCTGATACGCGGTTACGCCGCCGTGCTCATCGCGCACCGCTTCCACATTGGTGATTTCAAAGCGACCGTTCTGCAGCGTCGCTTGCGCCCGTTGTAAAGCCCGGTGCAGTTCATTCTGAAGCTGAGGCAACTGCTCTGGCGGAGTCAAGATCCGCGCGTCCACTTTGTAGGTCTGCCGATTGCCTGATTCGCTCAGCAACTCAACCTGCGCGGATGCCGCCGGCATCACGCGCGTGGGCTGGTCGCGGAACCAGCGCACAGGCGTAAGCAGCACAAATACGAGAATCGCAATCACGGCCAGATCGTACTGCCAGGAGCCGCGCTCGTAGGACCAAAAGAAGATCCGCGAAAGAATTGGTCCTGGTCCCGCCATGTCAGTCCGCCGGAACTCCGTCCACGATGACGCCGTCGCGCATGTGCACGACCCGATCGAAATAGGTGACCGCCTCCGGATTATGCGTGATCATCACGATCGTCTGGCCGAGGTCCTTGTTCAGCTGCCGCAGCATCTGCAGCACAATTTCAGAATTGCTGGTATCGAGGTTTCCTGTCGGCTCGTCAGCTAATAAAATCTTCGGCTCGTTGATAATCGCCCGCGCGATGGCCACGCGCTGCTGTTCGCCGCCGGACATCTCCGAAGGCTTGTGAGTGAGCCGCCCCTCCAGCCCGAGCATTTTCGTCACAACATCGAATCGGTGCGGATCGAAACCGTCGCCGTGAATATATTGTGCGATGGCGATATTGCCCTTGGCGGTGAGCGTCGGCAGCAGATTGAACCGCTGAAATACAAATCCAATCTTGCTGCGACGCAACTTGGTCCTCGCTGCGTCACTTAACTCACTCAAGTCGTTGCCGTCCACCAAAACTTTCCCGCGCGAAGCCTTCGCTAATCCGCCAATCACATACAACAACGAAGACTTGCCGCAGCCCGACGGGCCCATAACCGCGACCGATTCGCCCGGCAGTACTTCAAAATTCACTCCGCGCAGCGCCGGAACCTCGACCTTGCCCGCGTGGTAGAGCTTCCACAGATTCTCCGTCTTGAGTATCGGCTCCACGCTTCGTTTCCCTGCATTCCTTCCGTCAGCGCCCTGCGATGCCACGTGGGGCGCTGGTATTGTAGCCGCGATTGTCATCAGTGCCTAGCAAACCGGCCTTTCACGATTTGATCCTCAGTCGAATGTCAAAGCCTCGACCGCGTCTTTCTTGCTCGCCACCCAGGCCGGATAACTGGCTCCGATGACCGTGCCCAAAAGTGCGATCACACCGGCGCGTACGATCCATTCAGGAGTGATGCGAATCGAAAGCGTAGGAAAAATCTGCAGAAACACGCTGCGCGCCGCGTAGCTGAGCCCCACGCCGGCAGCGATGCCGCCCAGGCAAAGCAGCGCGGACTCCATCAGCAGTGTCCGCACGATAAAGGGCGAGTTCGCGCCCAGCGATTTCAGCACCCCGATATCGCGGGTTCGCTCAATCACCGTCGTGTACATGGTCAAGAAAATCACCAGCAGGCCAATCGAAACGGCCAGGGCGATCATCGCGTCAATAAAAATCTGCAGTCCCGGGATGTTCGTGGAAGTGTAAATTGAGAGCATTTCCTTGATTGGCCGCACGGTGTAGCCCGGCAATTCGCGGCCAATGTCCTGCATCAGGTCTTCCGTGTGTTCGGGCCGCGTGCACTTGATCCAGAAAATCGAAGCTTTATCGCGCGCCCCGATCAGATCCTGCAACGTCGTGATGGGAACGAACACCCGCGCGCCTTTGCCATGCTCCACGATTCCGGCCACGTGCCAGTCATTGTTAAAAAGATTGTACGTATCGCCCACTTTCAGCTTCTTAGCCCGTGCCGCCCAATCGTCCACCAGAATGTCGTTTGGCCCCTCGAAATCGTGGCCCGCAAGGAACACAAATCCACCTGACACCGCGCGGAAACTTTCCGGATCAATTCCGTAAATCACTTCCACGCCACCCGCCGAGTTGGACTGCAGCAGCGTCGGCGCGACGTCCTGCACGTATTTCAGCTCTTTCAGCTTGTCGGCGATTTTGATCGGCATGGGCGCGCCGCTGAATCCCAGCAGAATCGAAGCCGCGGGGGGTTGGACGACGATGTCCGCGCCGACGCCTTCGATGCGCTTGGCGGTTTCGGCCAGCAGGCCGGTAACCAGTCCGACGACCAGCACAACCAGGGAAACCTCCACCGCAATGGCCAGAATGCCGATGAACGTGCGCACCGGACGGTGGAACAGGTTCCGGACGATCAGTTCACCCATCATCGCTTGTTGCTCTGCGTTTCTGGTCTCGGATTCGGGCCGTTCGCGGTAACGCGTACCAATTCCGAGCCGGCAGGCTGCGGAAGCCGGAACCGCGCCGCCTCCAGCTCGCCGTTCAAAACGACTTTCGTGATTTGAATGTCCAGTTTGTAGTCGTCGTGCGGCCGCTCGATGTGCACCGTGCGCGGAAATTGCGCCGGGCCGCTTGCCGGGAGCGGAGCATCCGTCAGCGGCAGCCAATTCGAATAGCGCACATCGGAAAGCAGTACGCCCTTTGACCCGAAGGCTTGCAGCCGCGTGATACTCAAATCCGCCCGATCGAACCAGATCTTGCGGTAAATTTCCGTAAATCGGCCGCCGCGCAATTGCGTCAGAACGTAATAGCGCGCATTTTCGTCGTTGAACTCTTCGAGCAGCACAGCTTCTTCCTTGCGAATCTCCTGCCACAGCAGTGCGTCCAGCAGGTGTTGCGGTCGCAAATTCTCCAGCGGCTTTTCGCTGGCTCGTTCTAGCGCCACTTCGCCGACCAGAAACTTGTTCTTGGTCGGCAGCCACACATGGAATTCACTGCCGTCGCTGGCCATATCGAAAATCGTTTTCCCGATTACCGGCGCCTGCCCCACCATGCGCACGTTTGCGGGACGCGCGGCAAGCAAAAAAGCTTTTACTTCGTGATACTCCTGAATCAGGCCGGAATATTTCGACCCCGCGATAGCCTTTAGCTCCACCGTCGAATTGACGGCATTCACAGCAGACGAAAACGCATTGTATTTCTCAAGCAGCTCTTCGCGCGTCGCATCCTTGGCTACCGGACGTTCCGCCTGCGGTACCGGCGTATTCTTCGAAACATTGCCGCGGCACCCGGCGGAAATCGCCGCCAGTGTCGCCACCGCCATCCACCATTCGACTTGTTTTCTCAGTGTTTTCGCCACATTCCGCTCAAATAAAGCAATCTAGCAACCACACGTGGAGCCGTCAATTCAGTAAGTTACTGAGCCCAGCTAGTTGGGGCGCACAATATGTACATTAAAGGACTGCGCCGCTGCCCGCAGCCGCCGCACCACTTCGCTCGGCCAAAGCGTTTCGCTCAGCAGCGTTACCCAGCCGTCGTCCAGTTCGCAAATGGCACAGAACAAATAGCGTCGGTAAGCACCTTGATAGGCGTCCACGCCGCGGCTGGAAAGCTGGCCCCCCAACCCGGCGTCCTCCTCCTTGGCGCGCTCACCGGCACGCAACCCAAACGTTTCCCCCGCAAACCGCTGCAGAAGCTGCTGCAATTGCTCTTGCGGAGGCCGAGGAATCTCGAGGCTGCGCGATCCCGTTTCGTGAAACTCAATCTCGTGGCTGGCGCAAAACTCGCGGACGCGCTCCAGATGACTGAAAAAGTCCAGTACCAGGGTTTCAGCGTTGGCAAGCAGCGGAAACGTAGCCGCCCAAAATTCCGCGGCTTCCCTGCCGCGCACAGGTTCGCGGCTTTCCGTTTCGAGTAATTCGAGCCCCACGGCCTTGACGTCCACACCCAGATCGAGCGCCTGCACATCCAGCGAAAACGGCGGCAAGTCCAGCACATCGTCCGGCGTCGACCCGTTTGCGGGACCGGTCATTCTTCGTTTTCCGCTTCCGGAAATTTTGCGCGAAAATCCGGCGCCTGTTTGCGCACTTCCAGCCAGTCAAAGAAGGCGTCCGGGTTCTCCAGCCAGATGCGAAACCAGCTGGCGATTTCTTCCTTTTCGTCGCGCTTATGGGGTTCCACCTTCCGGTTCCGCGCGATCATTTCCGCGCGGCGCTTGCCCAGGCGCGCTATTTCCATCACTCGATCGGAGGCGGCTTTTTCCTCGTGCGCGCGGAAGCGCCGCAGCAGTTCGTCGAGGCGCATCAGACTGACTTCCGCGTCGCCCAATGTCTTGAAATGCAGCAGGTCTTCGAATTCTTCCTCGAACTGGTCTTCGGCCTCCTCCTGTTGGGTGAGCGCCACCTTCCACCCTGCCGTCTCCAAGACTTCGATGATGTAGTCGGTGCCGGTCTTCCCTTCGGCGCCGTGGTCAGCCAACAGCTTTCGGCGCAGCTGCTCAATCTCCGCCGGCGTCCACTTTTCCGCGCCGATCGCCGCGGCGGCGCGCAAGATCATAGCCTTCTTGGTGTGCAGAGCTTCGGTCATTGGCCTGAACCCTTGCGCTTTTTCTCTTGAGAATTCTTGCGTGAACTCTGCGCGGGCGGAGCCGGTGGCGGATCGGCGGGTTGCCCGGCCAGCAAACGGCGATAGCGATTCACGTTCTGGTTATGCTCAGCCAGCGTCGCACTGAAAAAATGCCCGCCCTGCGTGTTGGCCACAAAATACAGGAACGGCGTATCCGCCGGCCCCAGCGCCGCGCGCAAAGAAATTGCGCCAGGGTTGCCGATCGGTCCGGGAGGAAGTCCGCCATGCATATAGGTATTGTACGGTGATTCGATGTGCAGGTCTTTCCCGGTTAACGAGCCATTGTAGCTGCCATCCTGTTCCAGCGCATAAATCACGGTCGGATCGCACTGCAGCAGCATGCCCTTTTTCAGTCGATTCTCGAAAACGCCGGCGACCAGCAAGCGCTCTTCCGGCTTGGGCGTCTCGCGCTCCACCAGGGAAGCCAGCGTGACGGTAGAAAGCAACGGATGGCCATGGCCTACGCCCGTCGGGTCGGCCTTGGCGGCGTCGATTTGCGACCATTGCTCGCGAAATTTCTGCGTCATCTGTGCCACCAGTTCCTTGGCCACTGGATGACGCGCCAGCTGATACGTTGCCGGGAAAAGAAAACCCTCCAACGTTTTCGCTTGTGGAGCCAGATCGTGAATCAGCTCCGGATTTTTCGCCGCCGTGAGGAATTCCTCCGCGGACATGAATTTGCCGGCTTCAAGTTCACGGGCGACGTCGAACATGGTTTCGCCTTCACGTACCGTAAACGGCCGCTGGTAAACCTTACCGTTGGCGACCGTCCAGAAAACGTCTTTTCCGCTGACCGCATGGTCGAAAAAATACTCGCCGGCTTGCAGTGTGCGCTTGGGATGGCGGCGAGCGTAAATCTCAAAAGCGATCGAATTGCGAACAATACCTTCCTTTTCGAGCAGGCGCGCCACGCTGCGCCGCGATGCACCGTGCGGTATATCCACGAAAGTACCCTCGGCGGGATAGGTGCCGAAAGGCTTTTCCATGCCGTACCAGAAATAACCTGCGGCAGCCGTAGCTATCAGCAAAAGCAGCAAAAACAGCTTTCCCAGAAATTTCATTCGCGTGCGCCCTCCGCAGTGGCGGCTCTGCGTTCCAGATATTCGCGCAAGATAATAGCTGCTGCCATCGAGTCCACGGAAAATTTTTCGCTGGGCTTTTTCTTGGATGCGGAATCGCTCACTTTCGACCTGCGCCCGAACTGTTCTTCCAGTTGCCGTTCGGCTTCCCAGCTGCTCAGCCGTTCGTCCACCATTTCCACCGGCACGCCAATTTGTTTCCGCACTCGCTGCGCGAAACGTTCCGCCTCTTCGGCCATTTCGCCGCGTGTCCCGTCCAGGAGCAACGGTAAGCCCACCACGATAAATTTCACGGAATGGTCGCGCGCTAGTTCGCGCAGCCGCCGCATGTCTTCATTCCGGTTAATGCGCTCCAGTGTGGCAAGAGGTTGCGCCAGGCCGTGCTGCGCGTCCGCGATGGCTATACCGATGCGCGTGCGCCCATAGTCAATCGCAAGGATCTGGCCGGCCGGCATCGCGGTTTTTGCAGGCTGCGCCGCGGATGGGGACATTCGCTTCACTGCTTCAATTATATCGTCTATGGCCTTCGCCCTCGCGCTCCGCCTTGCCATTGCTCCCAATATCCCAAGAGCCGCATCTGCTCATCCAGGCCGGTTTGCTTGACGATGGCGTCGAGTTCAGCGCGTGTGAGCCGTTTGCCAATGGGTTCGGTTCGGTCGGCAATTCCCCACGCCGTCAGCGCGGCAATCGCCGTGTTGAGCTTCAATTCGCGCTGATCCACTTTGTCAAAGGTATCGGACGCGGCGTGGTAGTTTGCCAGGTAGTTCGAAATTTCCTGGTTGGCGACAAACGTCGGAACTCCTTCGAGCAGAAAGTCGAAGTTGTCTGTTCCGAATGATGCGTCGGAGGTATGCTGCGTAGCGTTCCAGGTTTCCAGAGGCTTCAGAATCTGTTCAAGGGCAGGCAGCGTGTCGGTGCGGCCGCCAAGCGAGTAGCCAGAAACGCGGCCGCTCCCCGAATCGAAAATGATCACCGCGCGCATCTTGTCGAGTTCGGCGGAGTGGGATTTTACGTAGGCAAACGAACCGATAGTGCCCTGCTCTTCGCCAGTGAAAAGTACAAACCGAATCGTGCGCTTGGGCAGCACGCCCATGGCCTTGATGGCGCGCGCCGCGTCGACGACCAGCGCCGCATTGCAACCATTATCGAGTGCACCTGTTCCGAGCTCCCAGGAATCCAGATGCGCGCCTAGAACCACAACTTCTTCGGGCTTTTCGTAGCCGCGAATTTCGCCTACCACATTTTCCTGTTCCATCGGCCCGCCGGCTTCGTTGGGCATCGCCAGCTTCACGCGCACTTTCACTCGACTGGATCCTTGACTTGCGGCCACCAGACGAGCGAGACGAAGCGCATCTTCACGGGCGACGACGGCTTGCGGAATCTTGTCGATCTCGCCATTCAGCGAATTCGTGTGGCGATAAAGCAGCAGCCGTTCGCGCGCGCTAGTCCACAAAATTGCGGCGGCTCCTTCTTTTACCGCGCGCGAGATAATCCCCGGCGGCCGCATATACTCATTGAAAAGATCGGGCCATGTGGAACCTATCTCGCTACGGACAAGCAGGATCGCGCCCTTGAGATTTCCAGCGCGGGAAATTTCAGAGTCGCTGCCATCACCGATGTCGATGACGTGAGCTTCAATACCAGCGCGAGGAGCAGCCGGCGACCAGCCTGTTGAAACTGCCCGCAAGGTTGTGCCGGCCGCACTCGCGGACGCCGGCGCAGTGATGGTGAGCCGCGTTGCTCCTTCTTTCCACGTTACGGGCAGCGCGTATTTCTCTGTGTGCACGTCTACGCCAGAGCCGCGGAACCCGGCTACGCCCCACTCGACCGCTTTCGCCATTTCCGGAGTGCCGGAGACGCGGCCACCGATTTCATCCGTCAGCTTGCGGAGATTCTCGATCATCGGCGAATCGCCCAGGACAATCGGAATCAGTTTTGCCGCAGCCTGCGCGCACGAAGAAGCATCCGTGGCGGAACACGCGGTGGCACTCTGCGACGCCTGCAATTTGCTCAGTGCATCGGTTTGCGAGGGCGTCAGCTGCGCGCCGATCGGCATCGCGATCATGGTAATTGCGAGAAACGGAACCAAGCAGAACAAAGTTGCTGAAATTGTGCGCATGGAAAAGTAAACCTCGCGGCTGCTGAATTTCGCCGAGTCAAACCGCGGAGGATTATAGCTGTTCAAGCACGCAATCCGTAACGCGGGCGACCTGAGCCATTTCGCCCACGTCGTGGACGCGCACGATGTGGGCGCCGTTGAGGATGCTGCCGGCGACGGTTGCGGCTGTGCCCCAGAGCCTCTGATCGGATGAAGCTGCCTTGCCATTTTTTGCGAGCGTCGCGCCGAGAAAGCCTTTGCGCGAAGTACCAACCACAATCGGATGACCAAGTTTGGCGAGCTCGGGAAGTTTGGCGAGCAGTTCGTAGTTTTGCAGAAAGCTTTTGCCGAAGCCGACGCCTGGATCAATCACGGTTTGTGATTTCGCCACGCCGGCTTTGCGCGCCACAAAAATAGAGCGCCGCAATCCCTCGACGACGTCTCTCAGAACGTCGCGGGCGAATGGTCGCTTCTGCATGGAGCGCGGACTGCCGCGCATGTGCATCAGGATGAGCGGTGCGTCGTACTTCGCGGCGATGCTGGCGAGCCCGGGATCCGACCGCAAACCGGAAACGTCGTTGAGAATTTGCGCGCCGGCGCCGAGTGCAATTTCCGCGACGGCAGATTTTTGCGTATCCACGGAAATGGGAATCTTGAGCTTTCCGTGAAGCGCTTCGAGAACCGGCAAAAGGCGGCGGAGTTCTTCGGCCGCGGAAATTCCTTGCGAGCCTGGGCGAGTAGACTCTGCGCCGATATCGATGATGTCGGCACCGTCGCGCTCTATCGCTAGCGCCTGAGCGACGGCCCGCTTCACATCAAGGAATTTGCCTCCGTCGGAAAAACTGTCGGGCGTGACGTTCAGAACGCCCATGAGCAACGTGCGTTCGCCGAGCTGCAAAATTCCGCTGCGCAATTTCAGGCGAAAAAGTTTTCGTTTGTGCATCAGCCTTCGCTTGGCATCGGGGGGCGGCGAAAAATTCAGTCCAGGTCGAAATCGCGGATGGGTTTTCCGGCGGGCGCGTCCTTGGCTTTTTTCATGGCCTCTTCGAATTTTTTGGCGAGGATGTCTTCCTTATTGGTTTCCTGGAACCAGGAGTCGGCGAACTTGTCTTCGCGCTGGCGCTGCTGTTCTTGCAGGATACTGGACGCCTGGGTCAGGTCCACGTCGGGGCCTTTTTTGGGCGGCGCTTCGTGGGAGAGCACTGCGCCAAAAACGGGATCGACCACCAGTTTGGCCTGGCAGCAGGGGCACGTCACGTTGAGGTTGTCGGTGCCGCGTTTGCTCATGGGGCCATTGTACGACTGGTGGGGCAATGAAGAAAGCGGGCGGTGGCCGATTTCTCGACCGAGTGCTGCTGCTCCCGAGAGACGGATGGCTCTAAAGGAGTTAGTGGGGCTTTGCCGGGTGTACCGACACACTTCCATTGAACGTAAAATCGCCCCCAGTCCCCGAACCGCCAAAAAGAGAACGGACAGAGAAACCCGAAACAACCCGAAGACAACCCAAAGCCAAGGTTCACAAACCGAACCTGGGGCAGCCAGCGTTACTTGGTGGGGTCGGGATAGAGGGAGCGGCCGGGGCCGGGTTCGGTTGCGCGGGCGGAGCGGCCTGCGGCTGCGGATTGACGAAGCGGAGGAGGAGTATCCTGGCGGTCATCGATGCGGCCGAAGATCATTTTGCCGGCGGGGGTCTGGTGGACGGAGGTGACGAGGATGTCCACGGTTTTGTTGATGAGGCGGCGGGCGCCGTCGACGACGACCATGGTGCCGTCTTCTAGATATGCGACGCCCTGATTGACTTCCTTGCCTTCGCGGAGAATGAAGACGCGCATGCCTTCGCCGGGAAGAACAGCGGGGCGCAAAGCGTTAGCGAGAAGATTGATATTGAGAACGCTGATGCCCTGGACGCTGGCGACTTTGTTGAGATTGAAATCGTTGGTGACGATTTTGGCGTGAAAGCGGAGGGCCAGTTCGACGAGCTTGCGGTCGACATCGCCGGTCTGGCCGGGAATGTCTTCGATGATGCGGACTTCGTGGGATTGCAGCTTCTGGATGCGCTGCAGGACTTCGAGGCCGCGGCGGCCGCGCTGTCGGCGGAGACTGTCGGGCGAATCGGCGATGGTCTGAAGTTCATGCAGGACAAATTGAGGAACCAGCAGCGGCCCATCGAGGAAATGGGCTTCGCAAATGTCGGCGATGCGGCCGTCAATGAGGACGCTGGTGTCGAGGAGTTTGCCGTCGGCGTGAACGGAGGGAGCGCCGGGGCGAAGTCCGAACAAGGCATTGAGCCAACTCGTCTTGAGCGACCCAAATTTGCGCGAGCCGAGTACGACGCCGGTGTAGCCGAAGGCCAGCAGCGAGGCGTACTCGAAGAAGGATTTGGTGGATTCCGGCTGCGAAGTGCGGGCGATGATGGCGGAAACAAGCAGCGCGGCTAGCGCGCCGAGAGTGCCACCAATAGCACCGCCGAGAAGCACTGGAGAAGCGGAGCGTTTAAGGCGATGTTCGATGATGAAAATTACGAGCGCGAGACCGAGACCAACCGCGGCGGCGGACCAACTGTGAAGGCCGAAGGGTGCGAGGCTGAGAGCGATCGCAGCAGCGGCGGCCGCGAGAGAACATCGAAGCAGCCAAAGATTCATGTCACGCGAAAAGCGGGATGAATCGGAATTCAACGCGAGGTTCTGCCCTGAATGGGCGGTATCGGGAGATCTAGACGCCAGTGGCGCCTCAGGTTCGGGCAAAGTGCGGTTCATATTCAGTGTCAGGACTTCTCTTCCCTGTGCCCAGAGAAGAAGCCCTGCCAGCACAACGTAGCCGTTTCAAGGGTTGTAAGACAAACCTACTAACGTTGCACCGCAAGGGTTTTGTAAAACCAACCTTTTAACCCTGAACGCCTGCGACCTTTCAGCGCGGAGTTGCTGAGTGCAGCGTGTGATGAAGCCACAAGAACCCCGGCACCTTGTAGATCGTGTAGCACTGCAAAATCGATACCGCGATCCGCCGGGGCCGCGAACAGAGGTGGCCTTGGCGGGTAACTCAACAGCCTGACATGCCCCTGAATTCTTATATACGCCTCGAGGCGGTGGGCGTCAATACGCGCGAGCAAGACGAGCAAGCCGTGAGGGGTGTTTAAGAGACGTAAATGCGTGGGACGCGGGCGCTGACGGCACAAAGCAGATCGGAGGTGACGGTGCCGATGCTGCGCGCGACGAGGTTGGCGGCGAGGACATTGCCATTGCCATCGGGGCCGTAAACAGTGGCGATAT
>DASSYL010000055.1:0-2535 GCA_035703315.1 Candidatus Acidiferrum sp.
TAACCTCCATCGGTTTGGCGTGAGGCCCTATGAAAAAGAATCTTCTCACCGCAGTCTGGTTCACTTTGGTAACAACTGTTTTGTTTGGATTGCTCTATCCTCTGGCCATCACCGGTCTCGCCCAGCTGCTATTTCCCAAACAGGCCAACGGCCAGCTCATTGAAAGGAATGGCAAGGTCGTCGGATCCGCGCTCATTGGTCAGTCCTTCACTGGACCTGGCTACTTTCATTCTCGACCGTCAAGCGCCGGAACCGGCTACGACCCAACCGCGAGCAGCGGCTCGAATCTGGCCCCAACCAACAAAAACTTGATCGATCGCGTGAAGGGCGATGTCGAAAGGGCCCAGGCAGAAAATCCGGGAGTTCCCGTGCCGGTGGACTTGGTCACGTCTTCCGGCTCCGGGCTCGATCCCGACATTTCGCCAGCTTCAGCCGAGTTCCAGATTCCCCGCGTCGCTACCGAAAGGCACTTGCCCCCCGGCGATCTTCGCGCCCTCGTTCGCAAGCACACTTTGGGACGCCAGTTGAGCGTACTGGGCGAACCGCGCATCAATGTCCTCGAGCTTAACCTCGATCTGGATTCGCTCCACCCGCTGCGCTGAGCTTGCTGCTGGCTTCGGGGCA
Source organism: Candidatus Acidiferrum sp. (assembly GCA_035703315.1). Lineage (GTDB taxonomy): Bacteria > Acidobacteriota > Terriglobia > Acidiferrales > UBA7541 > Acidiferrum. The sequence goes on from DASSYL010000055.1 coordinate 625, forward strand.
AACAGTTGTTACCCGGCGGTACGGCGATAACCTGTTCTTGCCTACGGCCCTTCCGTGCCATGCCTACTACCGACGCCTGATAGCTATAACGCGATCCCGTTTTGCATGATGGTTTGAAAAAGCGCGAGCTCGCGCCCGCGCGTCCCCGGCCTGAAGACGACATTTTAGGGAGGGAAATTCATGACTCACTTTAAGCCGTTTCGAGCGCTGGCACCGGCCTTCTTCGCAGCCGCTCTGATTTTCGCCGCAGGTTGCGGCCAGCAGCAGGCCAAAGCGCCCGATGTAAAAGACAACGTCAAACAGGGGTTGGAACAAGCTGGACTGAAGGATGTCAGCGTTAGCCAGGATCGCGACAAGGGCGTGCTGACTCTGACGGGTACTGTAGGCAACGACGCCGACAAGGCGCAAGCCGAATCGATCGCCCGCGCTGCGGCTACGGGCCAGGTGGTCTCTAACCAGATTTCCGTGCGGCCTCCAGGCGAAGAAAGCCTGGCGAAGGACGTGCAGTCCGACATGGACAAAGCCATCGAGAAAAACGTCGAAGCGGTGCTGACCAAACACAAGTGGAATCACGACGTCAGCTACAAGGTGAAAGAGGGCGTGGTCACTTTGAAGGGCAAGGTCAATTCGCAGTCACAGCGGACCATGGTGGAAAAAGTTGTCGCCGCGACGCCCAACGTTGCTCAAGTCGTGAACGAACTTGAGGTCAAAAACCAGAAGGCTACTTCGTCATCATCCTAAGCGGTCTGGCTTCTGGAATTAACATACTCGACGATAGGCACGCATGAGCGGGGCGGAACGATTCCGTCCCGCTTTCTTTTTAGCCGGCTTGCTGTTGTAGCCGATTCGCCGCTACTCTGAGTGCGGTGGTCGTGTTTTGACCACGCCATCCGTATGAGTTTAGAAGCATTCTGTTCACAACGGATTGTGACGCCCGAGGGAATCCGTTCCGGCGCACTCCTCGTCGAAGGCGAAACGATTCAGGCGGTCGTCGAGCGCGATCAAGTACAAGCGGACGCAGCGCTGACGGATTTCGGCGCGTCCGCAATCCTTCCAGGCCTTGTTGACTCGCACGCTCATATCAATGAACCCGGCCGTACCGACTGGGAAGGCTTTTCCTCGGGAACTCGGGCTGCGGCTGCCGGCGGCTACACGCTCATCGTCGACATGCCGCTGAATTGCCTACCTCCCACGACAACTGTGGAAGCGCTGGAGGCGAAACGCGCCTGCGCTAAAGATCGAAGCCTGGTGGACTGGGCACTTTGGGGCGGAGTGGTCGGCGACAATCAGCAGCACATCGAGCCGCTCGCGGCGGCTGGTGTTCCGGGTTTCAAGTGTTTTCTCGTCGATCCCGGAATCGACGGCTTCACCATGGTCTCCCTGCAACAGCTACGCGAGGCGTTGCCGCACGTTGCGAAAACTGGCCTGCCGCTTTTGGTGCACGCCGAGTTGCCCGGCCCTATCGAAGCTGCTACGCGCGAATTGGTCCATGCCGACTGGCGCCGTTACGATACCTATCTCCGCTCGCGTCCCGATGAAGCTGAACTCGCGGCGATTGAACTATTGTTGTCGCTTTGTCGCGAGTTCCATTTTCGACTGCACATCGTGCACCTTTCAACCAGCAAAGCGCTCGATGCGCTGCGACGCGCGAAATCGGAAAAGCTGCCGGTGACCGTCGAAACCTGTCCGCATTATCTGTACTTTTCCGCTGAACAGATTGACGACGGCGCAACACTTACTAAGTGCGCTCCACCCATCCGGAGCAAGGCGAACCGCGACCAACTTTGGCAGGCTCTCCGCGATGGCGTGATTGACTTCGTCGTAACGGATCACTCGCCGTGCCCGCCAGAAATGAAACGGCTCGAAGAGGGAAGCTTTGGTACTGCCTGGGGAGGTATCGCGAGTCTCTCG
>DASSYL010000281.1:0-3104 GCA_035703315.1 Candidatus Acidiferrum sp.
CTAGCGTCGAAGCCGGTGGTGGCTCCGCAGGTGACCAGACGGCCGCCGCGGGCGAGGCTGGCAATGCTGTCATACCAGGTGGCCGTGCCGACGTGTTCGAAGACGATGTCGACGCCGCGTTTGGCGGTGAGGCGGCGGACCTCGTCCTTGATTTTTTGCGACTTGTGGTTGATGAGTTCATCGGCGCCGAGCTCTTTGGCTTTGGCGAGCTTGGCTTCGTTGCCCGCCGTGGCGATGACGCGGCAGCCGAAAAGCTTTGCAATCTGAATTGCGGCGGAGCCTACCCCGCTGCCTGCGCCGAGGATAAGGACTTCTTCGCCGGGTTGGAGTTGCGCGCGAGTGAGGAGCATGTGCCAGGCGGTCTGGAAAACGAGCGGGATGGCAGCGGCTTCTTCGAAAGAAAGATTTTCAGGATAGGGGAAGCAGTTGGTTTCGGGGCAGCGCACGAATTGGGCGCAGCCGCCGTCGATCATGTAGCCGAGATTGGTAAATTGCGGGCAGTAGTTGTCGCGACCGGCGAGGCAGGCAGGACATTTGCCGCAAGTGACTCCGGGAGCGAGGAGAACTTTTTGGCCAGTGCTTATTTTGGTGACGCCTGCACCGATTTTTTCGACCACGCCAGCAATGTCGCTGCCGGGAATGTGCGGCAGCGGAATCTGCAGCCCGGGAATGCCCTCGCGGACCCAAAGATCGAGATGGTTGAGGGCGCAGGCGTGGACGGCGACGAGGACTTCGCCGAAGCGGGGTTCGGGCTCGGGGACATCGGTGTAGCGCAGGACGTCGGGCGCGCCGTGGCGATCGAAGAGGATGGCTTTCATGTGCAGGCTCCCAGATACGCGGAGAAATATAGCAGAAGCAAAAAGCGCGGGTCTAAAGACCCGCCACTAACACCAAATACCTGCGCGCGGTCGCACTGGCGCGTTGACAGCGAAGGGAGCGGAGCATAGGCTGAAAAAGAGCCCCGACCAAGTCGGAGGCCTGTTCAACTAATTCATGGACTTGTTTGAAGAGATTGTGAGGATCCGCAAGGCCGGGATGCGCGGGGCCCTGGCTACGATTGTGCATACCAACGGCTCGATACCAAGCTATGAAAGCTCGCGGATGCTGGTGCGCGAGGATGGCTCGATTGTGGGAACGATCGGCGGCGGCTGCGTGGAAGCCGACGTGTGGGCAGCCGCGAAAGAAGTGATGGAGAAAGAATCGCCGCGCAAGATGACCTTTCAGCTGAACAACGAAGCGAGCTACGACAACGGATTGATTTGCGGCGGCACGCTAGAGGTTTTTGTCGAGCCGATTCTGCCGCAGCCGGTGGCGTACATTTTTGGCGGCGGGCACATTTCGATGGCGCTGGCGAAGTCGGCGAGCGAGGCGGGATTCGGGATCGTGGTGATTGACGACCGCGAGCAGTTTGCCAACGAAGAGCGTTTCCCGATGGCGCAGGAGCTGTATACGAGCTATGAGGATTCCTTCGCGCGCCTGACGCCGAACGCAGCATCGTACCTGGTGATTGTAACTCGGGGACATCGCGATGATATGCGCGTTCTGGCGTGGGCGGTGCGGACGCGGGCACGCTATGTCGGAATGATCGGGAGTAAACGCAAAGTGATTTCGGTGTATCAGGCGCTGGAAAAAGAAGGCTACGCGCCGGAAGAATTTTCGCGGGTATATGCGCCGATGGGTTTGGAGATTGGCGCGCTTTCGCCGGAAGAAATCGCTATCAGTATCACGGCGGAGCTTGTCGCCGTGCGGCGCAATTCGAGTTCAGCCCAGCACAAGAAGTTGCAGCGCGAGATTCGGGAGCCCGCTGTGTCCGCAGTTAAAACTTCGCACTGACAGGACTTGCCATGCTGGCCGCGGTAATCCTCTCTGGCGGTGCATCGCGCCGCATGGGCTCGCCGAAGGCACTGGTATCCTACCAGGGCGCATCGTTTCTGGAACATTTGCTGTCGGTGACGCGGCACTCCGCAATCGGTGTGCGCCGGGTGGTTCTGGGCCCTGACGCGGCGGAAATCTTGCAGCAGGTCACCTTACCGGCGCACGACGTGGTCATCAACAAGAATTGGGAGCAAGGTCAGCTCAGCTCGATACAGGCGGCGTTAGGAAGCTTGCCGGCGGGGACCGACGGAATGTTGTTGTGTCCGGTGGATCATCCGCTGGTCAGCACGACGCTGGTGAACAGCTTGATTATGACGTTTCTGGAGACGCGCGCGCCGGTCGTGTTGCCGATGTACGAGGGCCGCCGCGGGCATCCGGTGATTTTTTCGGCGGCGGTTTACGACGAGCTGCTGCGCGCGCCGCTGGATACCGGGGCTCGCGCCGTGGTTTGGGCGCACAAGAATGAAGTGCAGGAAGTTTCCACGACGGAAGAGGGATGCGTGCTGAACTTGAATGATCCGGACGCAATTCTCAAATCCAAGATGAAACCGTTGTAATTGAAGCGCGGATTATTTTCCTACCGTGGAAAGCTTCGTGCCGAGAGCGTGCGCCGCGTCGACCGCCAAGTGAGCGCCGTGCATGGTTTCGGCGGGCAATCCACCGAGCGACTGCGCCAACGTTTCCACGCTGATTTGCGTCAACGACTCCCATGAATTTCCGATGAGCAATTCCGTCAGTTTCGAAGCGCAAGCGATTGCAGTGGTGCAACCACGGCAAAGGAAACGCGCCCGCAAGATTCTTCCCTGCTCCGCTTGAACGGCCAGCCGCAACACATCGCCGCAAACGGGATTGCGGGCTTCCACAGACGCGGTCGCGCCTTCCAATTCGCCGGCGTTGCGCGGATTCTGAAAATGATCGAGCACTTCACTGGAAAACATGGATTGAGTATGACGAGGTTACGGCGAGCCGGGCAAGCGCGCGATTGGGACGCGTCGCGGGTTTCGCGTATGCTGGCTTCGTTCTGCCGGAGCCCGCATGAAACGCCAAATTGTCGCCGCCGTCATCGGGAGGCCCGACCGCCGTCTGCTGATTGGCCAGCGCCGCCGCGGGGATAGCTCGCCGCTCAAATGGGAGTTTCCCGGCGGCAAGGTCAAGTCCGGCGAAACACTGGAACAGGCCTTGGCGCGCGAGCTCAAAGAAGAGCTCGACGTGACGATGCTCCGGGCAGT
>DASSYL010000587.1:0-2749 GCA_035703315.1 Candidatus Acidiferrum sp.
CCGGATAATCCTGCAGGCAAAAACTCTTGAAATTCTCGTACGATGCGAAATCAACGCCGCGTACTGGCTTCAACAGGCTGATCGGAGGCGCAAATGTACTGAGCTGCTTGCGGCGTTCGCGGAGGAAGAATCGCGCAGCCGCGATGATCGCGATAACGTAATACGCGAATGAAACGAAGACCAGCAGGCAAATCGCAGCGCGCCAGACCGGAAAACCGGCAACCGCAATCGTACTTACCAAGGGGAACAGCAAGAGTCAGACTTCCGCGTTCTCGCGCAGCACAATTTTGTCGCCGCGCAATTCGTACCGGCTGTCGCGCCAGGCAGCCGTGGCTCCCGTGTAGCTCGCAACCCATACGATGAAACCGAGCAAGTCACGCACAGGGAATATCCAAATCTGTTTCAGAGCGACGGGGTCCCGTACTATGCCCCATCCCACGACCCACGATTCGATGATGCGATTCAAGACCGCGGCGCCGAACAAGACCAGGCCAAGTCCTGGCAATCCCAGCAACATTGCGGCGGCCAGTCCAAGCAATCCATAAGGAATCGCGAAAATCAAGCCGCTGCCGAAATGGCCTTTGGGCCGCGAATACCGTGTCGACTTGGCCCAGCGCAGTTGGTTTTCCCACATTTTTTTGAAATTCTTCTGACTTACCACGTGATCGATGACGTGTTCAGAGAGCACAACGCGATATCCGGCCTTGTCAATCAGGTTTCCGATCATGAAGTCATTCGCGAAGTAATCGCCCAGGACTTCGTATCCACCAATCTTGTTCACCGCTTCTTTCTTCACGGCGATCGTCGGACCCAGTCCAAACTTCATTCCTTCAAGCAAATTCGCAACCAGCACGCCGGCGGTCATTTCCACGGACATGCCGATCGCCGTAAGCCCTGCCCAGAAACCGGCGGCGTTCTTGCCGCGGTAAACACAGGTCACCATGCCAACCTTTTGGTCAAACATCGGTGTGACTACTTCTCGGAGGTAGTTCGGATCGACCTCGACGTCACTGTCGCTGGTTACGAGAATTTCGTGCGCCGCTACTTCAGCCATTCGGTAAAAACAATACGCCGGTGGATTCGGCCAGGGCGGTTTCCCAGTCACCAGGATCCGGCACGGAATTTGCGGATAACGCGCGCTGATTTCACGCACCAGGTTTAGCGCCGGATCGTCTGCTTCGTCCGCAGCGAACAGAATTTCGTACGACGGGTAGTCTTGACGAAAAAAGCTCTCAATGTTTTCACGTAGCTGCGCTTCCATGCCGTGAACCGGCTTCAAAACCGACACCGGTGGAAGCTCCGCTTCTCTTCCGTTCGTGCGCGCAAATACGCTGGCCTCGCTGCGGAATCGAAATACGCCAACAATGGTCAACAGGAGAAAGATGGCTGATGTAAGTGTCCCCAGAAGGGCTATACCAAGAAAAAAATAGGCGAACCAAATCATACGCGAGCCCTCGCGGCAGGCTCTTCGCTTTTGCCGCTCAACACGACCGTAAAGTAGCTGGTGGCATCGGCAGGCAGTTCGCTGATCAAATCGTCAGCTCCGGCTTCGGCAAGCTCGGCGAACCACTTCGCCGGAGCAAATCCTACGCACTTCATCCCAGCCGCGCGCGCTGCCGCCACGCCAGCTACCGAGTCTTCCACCGCCACGCAGCACCTTGGATCAGCCTCTATTCTTCTGGCCGCCAACAAGAAAATCTCAGGAGACGGTTTGGGAGTTCCGGCTTCCTCTCCCGTAACAATCGCCGCAAATCTTTTTGTTAAGTCGAAGTTTTTCAGCGTCTCATACGTTCGCGTCCGGCCAGCCGACGTCGCAAGCACGCACACAATCCCGTCCTTGTTCAGCTGGCGAAGCGTCTCGGGAATGCGTGGTTTGGGCTTCAACAACCTGGCCGCTGCGCCGTAAAGCTCGTCCTTACGACGACCAAGCTTGTCCATATCGGCCGCGCTAATCGGCCCCAAATAATGCTTCAGGATCGCTCGCCTGGGATGCCCAGCGTACAGAAAATCCAGGTTCAACTTCGCGCGTTCCAGCCCTTGTTCCAGCAAAAGAGTTGTCCAGGCAATTTCGTGTATGGGATGGCTGTCGGCGACGACGCCGTCGAGGTCGAAAATAACGGCTTTCAGTGTAGGCTGGCGATCGGCACCTACGCTTTTTTCCGCCACATGAGCCTGCTTAACCGCCATTGGCTTGCTTCATGCGCTCGCGAATCGCCAAGAAAATCGCGTGTGTCGCGCACAGGTGAGCGTCCTCGATATGCTGCATGCTGTTCGAAGGCACGACCAGGCACAAGTCACCTAGCGCCTTCGCTTTTCCGCCGCCAAATCCTGTCAGCACTAGCGTTTGCGCGCCGATCCTCCGTGCCGTCTCCAGACCGCGAATCACATTCGGCGAATTGCCGCTGCCGGAAATCGCCATCACCATATCGCCATTTTCGGCTAAGCCGTCCAGTTGTTCCGAAAAGATGTCTTCGTAGCTCTTGTCGTTCGCCCACGCCGTAATCAGAGCCACGTTGTCCGTTAGCGCAATCGTTTTCAGCCGACGTTCACGCCCGGCGATCGTGCCCTTCCCGATATCGCACGCAAAATGCGAAGCCAGTGCCGCGCTCCCGCCGTTGCCAAAGAGAAATAGGGTACGGCCAGCCTCATACCCGCGCCAGATTGCTTCCGCCATCTGATCGACGACCGCGTGATCCAGTCGCTGCAATACTTCTTGCACGGCCAAAAGATATTCCTTTGCCGTGAATCC
>DASSYL010000447.1:0-8972 GCA_035703315.1 Candidatus Acidiferrum sp.
TGCAAGTGGAGTTCGACGATCTGGTGACGAAGGACGGAAAGGAGATTGAGATTTCCTCGCGTGTAGTGGAAATCGACAACGCGCGCGAGACGGTAAAGAACGGGGTAATTCGGGGCGTAAAGGCGACGGATACGCCGCAGGGAAGAATCACCAGCCGGTTGAGGCATTTGCCGACGTGGAATCCTTATAGCGATTTGACGCTGCTGGCGTATCGCGCGGCGTTTCCTGTTTTTCCTGAACCGGAAATTTATTTGCCGCGCGGAACCGATGTGAAGTTGGAACTGGTAACAGAGCTGCGCGTTCCGGGAGAACTGCATGGAGGGGCGCAGACGGGTTCATGGGATGAAATCGAACGCGCGACGATGGAGATCACAGCGCCTACTTTGCCGGAGCGTACGACGACAAGTTATGGGCACGCGGCGGATTTTGTGAACGTGGCACTGGCGGGCACCGCGGAACAGATGGACCAGGCGTTCCACGCGGCGGGATGGGAACATGGCGATCCAACTTCGACGCGATCGGTGATGCGGGAGATACACGCGTTTTTGGCGTTCAAGAGTTACCCGGAAGCGCCGATTTCGCGACAGCTGGTAGATGGCGAGCCGGCAAGCGCGACGTGGGAAAAAAGTCTGGACAGTTACGAAAAACGCGAGCACTTGCGCGTATGGGCGCGCAACGACGTGTTCCTGGGGCAGACCGTGTGGCTGGGAGCGATGACGCGGGAAACGGGCGCGACGCTTTCTGTGCGGCAGCATAAATTTATTCATCATATCGATCGGGATATGGATGCGGGCCGCGAGATGCTGGTGCGCGATTTGAATTTGGCGGGATGTGTAGGGTCGGTGTATTACGTGGATCGCCCACGGATGGAACACACGGCGATGAACGCGACGGGCGATGCGATGCGCACGGATGGTTCGCTGGCGGTGGTGCAATTGAAAGATTGCGAGAACCCTGTGTTTGAGCGGCAAGGAGCGGATCCGGAGGCGCTGGCGGCGGCGCGGCCGCACTCAAAATTTGCGCGATACCTGCGGATGCAAGTCTTGAGTTTCAGGAGCGACGTGGTGCGCGGGAACATTGTGTACGGGATGTTTGATTTGACGCGCATGGCGATTCGAGCGAAGCGGAATCATACGCAAAGGGTGCAGATCGCTCGGCAGACAGACGGAAAACAAGAGCCGCGGGTAAGCGTGGCCACTGGCGGAGCCTTGGCGCCGAGTGCCTCGTCTGGTGGTGGCGACTAAGCGGAAGTAATCTCCAAAAAATCCGGGGCTGTACAGCTTGCTTCGATTAAGTGTTGATGTGTGTCCGCGTGGCGGGTAGTTCGTTTTCCCAGCGGGCGATGACGGCGCTGGCGAGACAGTTTCCGGTGACGTTGAGCGAAGTGCGGGCCATGTCAATGAGCGCGTCGACGCCGAGGATGACGAAGACGGGTTCGGTAGGCAGGTGAAAGGTCGAGGCTGAGGCGAGAAGAACGAGCAACGTAGCGCGAGGTACGCCGGCGATTCCTTTGCTGGTGAGCATCAGGGTCAGAACCATGAGGAGTTGCTGCGACCACGGCATGTGGATGCCCGCAGCCTGCGCGACGAAAACAGAAGCTAGTGCGAGATAGAGCGTTGAGCCATCGAGATTGAAACTGTAACCGGCGGGGATAACGAACGCGACGATACGGCGCGGGACGCCGAAGGCTTCCATGCACTCCATGGCGCGGGGAAGAGCGGCTTCGGAGGTGCTGGTGGCGAAAGCGATGGTAGCGGGTTCGGCGACTGCGGAGAGAAACGGTTTCAACGGAATGCCTGCAATGAGCGTGATGGGCAGAAGAACGAGCAGGAGAAACGCCAGAAGCGCGCCATAAGCAGTGAAAAGGAGCTTGATGAGCGGAAGCAAGACGGAAATGCCCATGTGGCCGACGGTGTAGGCCATAGCAGCGCCGATACCGATCGGCGCGTAATACATCACGAGATTAGTGAAGCTGAACATGACCTGGGTGAGCGATTCGGCGAAGCTGAGAATGGGCTTTTGCAGATCTTCGCGAACACGAGTGAGAGCGAGGGCGAAGAGAATGGCGAAGACAGCGACTTGCAGGATCTGATTTTCGGCGACGGACTTGACAATGTTTTCCGGAAAAATGTGGAGAAGGAAGTCCGTCCATCGGAGCGGCGCGGTCTCAGGCGGAACTTGTGCGGCGGTTGCGGGAAGCACCAGGCCTTCACCGGCTTTGGTCAGGTTGATGGCGAAGACGCCGATGAACAGCGCGATCGTGGTGACCACCTCGAAGTACACCAAGCTCTTCCAGCCGATGCGGCCGACTTTACGGAGGTCACCATGGCCGGCGATGCCGGTGATCAGCGTGCCGAGAATCAGCGGAGCGACGATGACTTTGATCAAGCGGAGGAAGATGTCACTGAGTACGCGCAGCTGAACCGCAAAGGAAGGGGCGTCAAGGCCGAGTTCGAGGCCGGCGAGCATGGCGAAGAAGATCCAGAAGGTGAGAGAGCGCTTTTCGAGGCCTGCTAAGGCTAGGACCAGGAGTCCGAAGCAGCGGAGGGCTGTCAGTGGCCAGTGGTAGGGGGCGATTGTCAGGAGCAAAGCGCCGATTACAAAAAGAAGTAGTCCTGCGCCGAGCAGAAGTTGAAATTGGCGTGACCTATTTTGCGGCGGCAATCGAGATTCCCGAGCTAAAGTTTGGAACGCACATCATAGCCGAGGACGAGCGGGCGACAAAGGACAGACGGCGGCGAGAGATGTGTGGAGGGTTTGCATGGGCGTCCGAAGCGCTGCTAAGGTTTTGGGATGCCAAAAATAAAAGAGCTGGAGTGTTCGCGGTGCAAAGCTACGGTTTCGGCGGAGACACCGCAGACGGTATGTCCAAAATGTTCGGGATCGTTTTATGTGCGGTATGAGCTGAGCGGGCTTCGCGGCGTCGGGGGGAGAGCACAGGTTTCGGAGAAGGCGCCGATCGGGATACCCGCCCCGGCGGGCAAGTCGGCGGCGCCGGAGACGTCGGCAGGGATGTGGCGGTATCGCTCAGTGCTTCCGGAAGTCGAGCCGGTGACGCTGGGGGAAGGCTGGACGCCGGCGCTGCGCAGCAAGCGCTATCCAAATGTTCTTGTGAAGGAAGAAGGCGCGAATCCCACGGGAAGCTTCAAGGCGCGTGGGTTGGCGCTGGCCGTGACTATGGCGAAGCATTACGGTCTGAAAAAGCTGGCCGTGCCTTCGGCAGGGAACGCGGCCGGCGCGCTTGCGGCGTATGCGGCGGCCGGTGGAATCGAAGCAAATATTTTTATGCCGAAAGATGTGCCATTCGCGAATTACGTGGAAGCAAAGATGTACGGCGCGAAGGTGACCTTGGTTGATGGACTGATCTCCGATTGCGGGCGAATCGTCGCGGAACGTAAAGAAAAGGAAGGGTGGTTCGATATTTCGACGCTAAAAGAGCCGTTTCGGATTGAGGGCAAGAAGACGATGGGTTACGAACTCGTCGAGCAGCTGGGATGGGAATATCCGGCGGCGGTGTTCTATCCGACGGGAGGCGGCGTGGGATTGATTGGCATGTGGAAAGCGTTTGCGGAGCTGGAAGAGTTGGGATGGGTAGCGCCGGGGAAGCGGCCGAAGATGATTGCGGTGCAATCGTCGGGTTGCGCGCCGATGGTACGAGCGTTTGAGGAGCACGCGAGCGCGAGCAAGATGTGGGAGAACGCCACGACATTTGCCGCGGGATTGCGCGTGCCAAAGCCGTATGGCGATTACATCATGCTGGAGATTCTGAAGGAGTCCAGAGGACTGGCGCTGGCGTTTCCGGATGAAGCGATTCTGGCGTCGCTGCAGGACTGGGCAAAAAACGAAGGTGTTTTTCTGTCGCCCGAAGGAGCGGCTGCTACGGTCGCTTACGATCACTTGCTGAAGACGGGATTTTTGAAGCCCGAGGACCGAGTCGTGTTGTTCAACACCGGCGCGGGTTTGAAGTACACCGATGTTACGGCGGAGGCGGCAGGGATTCAGCGAGTGAGCTGACGTGAGGCAAGAGGCGCGCGCACAGTTTGCACGCTACAAACTGAGATTCTTCGGCCCGATTCGACGGTCGGGCCTCAGAATAACGGGCTCAGAAAAGAGAAGCGCAGCGACTAGGCGCTGCAGTGCGGGTTACACGGCGAAATGAAGGACAGTGTAGGAGCGCGCGGGAAGTTGGATGCGCGTTCGGCTGTTAGACGTGGCCGGCTTATCGAACGATTTGGGCGCGACATTCTGCGGCGCTTCGAATCCGTTGTGAGTCTTCAGGTCATTGCCTGTAAGCGTGAAAGACTCGATGACGCGTGACGGCGCGGCATCTTCCCAGAGCAGTTCCACTTCTCGCGCGTTCGAAAGATCACGATTAAAGAGGAAAACGGAATAGCGGCCAGCGGCTTTGTCGAAGGTCGCTGATGCGTCGACATACGGCACTGTCGCGCCGATGCCCAGGTTTGCGAAATCGGAACGGGAGTTGGTACCGGGCGAAGAAGAAATATCGTAGGTAGGTGATTCTACGGCGAGATTCAGTGCGGCGCCGCGCGCATATTGCAAGGCCCATGCGTACGGGTAATAGATCGTCTGCCGATACATCCCCGTGGAATTGGTCATGATGGGGGCGATTACGTTGACGAGCTGGGCGAGACACGCGACACGCACGCGATCAGAATTGCGAATGAGCGAGTTCACCAGGCCGCCGACGAGCAGCGAGTCTTCCAGGTTGTAAGTTTCTTCCAGCAAGTGCGGTGCGACTTTGCCGCCGCCGTTCACCGCCGAACCGGAACGCTCGCGGTACCAGACATTCCATTCATCGAAGGAAAGCCAGAGCTTTTTGGGCGAGCGCGTGCGGCCCTGCACGTAGTCGCAAACGGCAGCAATCTGCGCAATCTGGCGGTCCATGGAAAGGTTCAGCGCCATGTACTTTGTGCTGTCGCCGCCGGTTTCATCGGAGTTTCCGTAGTAGCGATGCAGCGAGATGCCATCCACGTAGGAATAGCAGTGTTCGAGGACTTCGCGATCCCATTCGAGATAAGTGGGCATGAAGACGCTGCTGGAACCGCAAGCGATTAGTTTCAAAGATTGGTCGACGTAGTGCATCTGACGGCCGGCGTCCGCGGCCAGCATGCCGTACTGAGTGGCGGTCATGTGGCCAATCTGCCAGGGACCGTCCATTTCGTTACCAAGGCACCAGTTCTCCACTTTATGCGGTTCAGCGATGCCGTGAGAACGGCGCAGTTCGCTCCATTTAGTTCCTTTTTCGACGTTGCAGTATTCGACCAGCGCCGCGGCCATTTCGGGAGTGCTGGTGCCGAGATTCAAGCCCATCAGAGGCTTCGCGCCGACCAGCTTGCACCAGGCCATGAATTCGTTGGTGCCGAATTGATTGGTCTCGGTCGAGTTCCACGCCTTTTCCAGTATGCGTGGACGATCCTTTTTCGGGCCCACGCCGTCGAGCCAGTGGTAGCCGGAGACGAAATTGCCGCCAGGGTAGCGAACGATGGGGACGTTGAGCTGTTTGATGTCATCGGCGACGTCTTTGCGGAAGCCGTTGCTGTCTGCGAGTTTCGAATCAGGGTCGTAGACACCTTCGTAGATGGCGCGGCCGAGGTGTTCGAGGAACGAGCCAAAGATGTTGCGATCGAGTGGCGCAAGAGAGCGACGAGTGTCCAGATAAACGCGAGTCGCTGCGTTCGAAGCGGCCTGCGCGAACAAGGAATTGCGCAACAGGAGGGTTCCCGAACAGCCTGCGACGGCATTAAGAGAGTTTTGCAAGAACCGACGACGGGGAATATACGCCATTGCGAGCCTCCGTGAATCGCCAAGACGAAATGCTAATGCGAAAGTAATTGGTTTTTGTGCACAGATTCTGAGACGCCGATCAATTCCGGAAGTATCTTTCCGAGAGCCGACTGCTGTGGCTGGCCCAGCGCGAAATACAACTGGCGATAAAGCGGGTAGAGGCGATTGTAGGCCGCTTGCGCAGCCGCATCGGGCTGAAACACTTGGTACGAAGGGCAGATTTTATCTTGCGCTTCTTCCACAGTCTTGAATGTGCCCGCGGCGAGAAAGGCGAAAATTGCCGAGCCGAGGCTGGTGACGCTGGAAGACGGGACGAGTACGGGCCGTCCGAGGATGTTTGCGTAGACTTGGTTAAGTACTGTGTTTTTTTGCGGGATGCCGCCGGCGTTGATGACACGCTTGACCGTGACGCCATGTTCGGCCATGCGATCGAAAATCACTCGAGTGTGGAACGCAGTGCCTTCGATCGCAGCGAAAAGCTCATCTTGCGGAGTGGTTTGCAGGTTCCAGCCTAACGTGACGCCGCGCAGATTGGGATTGACGAGCACGGTTCGGTCGCCGTTATCCCACGTCATACGGAGGAGACCGGTTTGTCCCGCGCGATAAGTCTCCAGTCCCTTTGACAGCGTCTGGACATCTCGTCCGGCGCGCAAGGCGATAGCGTTGAAAATGTCGCCGACAGCGGAGAGGCCCGCTTCAATGCCGGTTTGCTGAGGATGCACGCTGCCCGCCACGACGCCGCAAACACCGTGAACCAAGCTGATGGAAGGCGTGATACCGATAATGCAAGTGGACGTGCCGATGACATTGACCATGTCTTCGCTGCGACAACCGGCGCCAATAGCGTCCCAGTGCGCGTCAAAAGCGCCAACTGGAATCGGAATGCCCGGCGAGAGGCCGAGCTGCTCCGCCCATTGAGGCGCGAGTTTGCCGGCGATGACGTCCGACGTCGCGTAAGTGCCGCCGAGCTTTTGCCGTACGCCTCTGAGAAGTGGGTCGACTTTAACGAGGAAGTCTTCGGGCGGCAGACCACCGAGCGAGGCGTTCCACATCCATTTGTGGCCCATCGCGCAAATGCTGCGTTTGACGCCTTGCGGATCGGTGACACCGCAAAGCGTAGCGGCGACCATGTCGCAATGTTCGAAAGCCGATGCGAACGCTTCGCGCTTAGCGGGGTTGTGGCGCAACCAGTGTAGAAGCTTGGAAAAGCCCCATTCCGAAGAATAAATGCCTCCGCACCATTCGATTGCAGGAAGCTTCTCACGGTGGGCCGCTTCGGTAATTTCCGCGGCTTCGGATTTCGCTCGGTGATCGCACCAGAGATAGTAGTCGTCTAGGGGCTGAAGGCTCTTGTCAACGGGCACCACGGAAGAACCTGTGGTGTCCAAAGCGATGGACTCTACGCTGGTGCCGGTAACCCCTGCCTTTCGCACGCCCTCCAGGGTTGCCGCCACGAGCGCTGCCAGATGATCTGCATGGGACTGAGTGGCGAACTCTGGGTCTTCGCGGCGGCGATGCAATGGATATTCGGCAGTGGCTGAGGCCAGGAGCCCGCGTTCACTGTCCACAATGGAAACGCGGACGCTCAGCGTGCCAAAATCCACGCCTGCTACGACTGCCATTGGCGAGCTCCGCGAATCAGCGGCTTCTTCATGGCTTGTCTTTCGGCTGGCCGTAGTACGCCGAGCTGCCATGCTTCCGCAGAAAGTGTTTTTCGTGCAGGACGCGGCCCGCGGGCGCCGCTTCGTTATGAATCTGAATAGCCAGGTAAGCGAGCTTGGCGACGGCCTCGAGAATCACCGCATTCTGTGCAGCTTCGCTGACCGTCGCGCCCCAAGTAAATGGAGCGTGATTCGCCACCAGTACGGCCGGCACCTCGAGCGGATCGATATCCCGAAACACTCGCGTGATGACGTGCCCGGTGTTCTCTTCGTACCCTTGCGCGATTTCGTTGTCGGTCATCGGGTCCGTAACCGGTACCGGGCCGCGAAAATAATCGGCGTGCGTAGTGCCGAGGCAGGGAATGGGCCGGCGCGCCTGAGCCCAGGCAGTGGCATACTCAGAATGCGTGTGGGCCACGCCGCCGACCTGCGGGAATGCCTTATAAAGGATGAGGTGAGTGGGCAGATCGGAGGACGGACGAAGAACGCCTTCCACCGTCTTACCGCTGAGGTCCGTAACCACCAGATCGGACGGCTTCATGCCTTCGTACGGAATGCCGCTGGGCTTGATCACGACCAACCCGTCCTGGCGCGAAATGGCACTGGCGTTGCCGAAGGTGTAGAGAACCAGTCCGCGGCGCACCAGCTCCAGATTTGCCTCAAGAACCTCTTCACGCAGGTGTTGGAGAAGCATACGTCCTGTAAAAATGAGCGAAAAGTGGCAAAGTAAACGTTTACGGAACCTGCAAACCATAGAAGAATCAGAGTGGTTTGTCAATCCGCAAGGCGCCACGTTTGTGCCTGGCTTGCGGCGGACAACATTTCCGATGGTTCGCACTAGACTGGCGGCGCCTTGAGCGTATAACTTTGGTCAAAATTCTTTTCATCGGGATCAGATGAGCGAATTACCGGCTTTTCCGAAATTGACTCGCGGCACGCAGCCTGATTATCTGCATCGGGAATACCGTTCATCCATCAAGCGCGCGCCTTCCCAACCGCTCATCGTGATGCCGCACACGCTTTCGGAGAGAACCGGACCGGTTTTTGGACACACCGCAATCGCTGCTGGCGATAGCGATTTAACCGCGCAGCACGCGGACGCTCCGGCAGGAGAGAGAATCGTGGTGAGCGGGCGCGTATTAGACGAGGGTGGGCGCCCCGTGCGCGGCGCGTTGATCGAAGTTTGGCAAGCAAACGCCGCCGGCCGTTATAGGCATAAGCTGGATCAGCACAATGCTCCGCTCGACCCGAACTTTGATGGCTGCGGGCGCATGATCACGGACGAACGCGGGCATTACAAATTCATATCGATCAAGCCGGGTGCCTATCCTTGGGGCAATCACGACAATGCCTGGAGGCCGGCTCACATTCACTTTTCACTTTTCGGGGCAGGTCTGCTCAGCCGCTTGGTCACGCAGATGTATTTTCCCGGTGACCCGCTTCTCGCGTTCGATCCGATTTACAACTGCATCCCGGATGAACAAGCCAAGCAACAACTGATTTCTT
>DASSYL010000536.1:0-2453 GCA_035703315.1 Candidatus Acidiferrum sp.
CCATTCGGGGAAAAAGAATCTCACACTGGGTGCGGAGGCTTCACAAAGAGCAAGCAGGAGCAGAGAGAACGAAATGAAGCGGTGAAGTAATGAAAAATTCCGGTGGACTTGTCTTTTCCTCGTTGCTTCCTTACTTTGCAGCCGCGGTGCTTGGACTCTTCTCGCTGGCGTTCTCGGCCAACGCGCGAAATTTGGCGCAGTATTTTTCGGGGATCTGCTTGGGCTTACCGTTGCGTCCGCAGATGACGTGAGTGGTGGCGCCGGTAGCGAGCACCGTATTGTCGGAGTCGCGCAAGAGTTCGTAGGAATATTTGACGACGCGCTTGGCGGCTTGCGAAATGCGGGTGCGAACGCGGAGGAGTTCGTCGTAGCGCGCGGGCCGAAGATAGCGGCAGGTGGCTTCAGCGACGACAATGAAGCAGTCGTCTTCGGTTTCCATGAGCTTGTATTCGAAGCCGAGCGCGCGCATCAGTTCGACGCGGCCGATTTCGAACCAAATCAGATAGTTGGCGTGATAAACGACGCCCATCTGATCGGTTTCGGCATAGCGGACGCGAACGGTGGCGTCGTGAAATTCCATGCGGATTCCTCCGGAGATCAGTTTACAGGAAGTGGGAAGAGGGAATTGCCACTCCGGACCGGTCGCAGCAAATTGCCTCACCGCTGTTGAAAGCCAGGAAAAAACAGATTCTCGTCGCTTCGCTCCTCGCAAAAAACGAGTGGAAGAGCACTATGCAGCTAGAGCGGGCAGCGATGCGTTCAACTGGCGCACTATTCGTCTTTCCAGATGGGTTTGCGTTTTTCGAGGAAGGAAGCGATGCCTTCCTTGAAGTCGGGAGTGCAGCGGATGCGGGCGTTTTCGAGCACGGCGCGTTCGAGGTCGGCGTCAACGCCGGCTTGTTCGGCGGTGACGAGGAGTCGCTTGGCGCGGCTGAGGCTGCCCGGACTGACCTCGACAAGATAGTCGGCCAATTCGGTGGCGCGCGACATCAGTTTATCGGGCTCGACGATTTCGCTAACCAGGCCGAGTTCCCGCGCTTCTTTCGCCGACACCTTGCGGCCGGTGAGCAGAAGGTCACGGGCTCGCTTGTCGCCGATTTGGCGCGTGAGAAAGACGGAAACGATGGCGGGCAGAAAACCGATGCGCACTTCAGTGTAACCAAAGCAGGCTTCGGGCACCGCGAGCGTGAAGTCGCAGAGAGTGGCAATGCCGCAACCGCCGGCGAGAGCGTGGCCGTTCACCGCGGCGATGATAGGGCGAGGAAAACTCCAGATGCGGCGAAAAAGTTTTGCCATGCGCTTGGAGTCTTCCTGATTTTCCTGTGGCGATTGCTTGGCGATGGCCTGGAGCATGTCGAGATCCATGCCGGCACAAAAGGCGGGGCCGTTGGCGGCCATGATAACGACGCGGACTCTCTTTTTTTCGATCTCGTCGAAGGCGCTTTGCAACTCGGCAATCATTGCCGGATTAATGGCGTTGCGCTTGTCCGGGCGATTGAGCGTGATCGTCGCGCGCTCGCTGCCGTATTCAAGAAGCAGTGTGGAATACATCTTAACGCCTCCATTCGATCGAATGTTTACACCGCAAGCGGGCTAACTTGCAATCGGGGCATGGGCGTATTTGCTGCGAATCTCGTTGGTCATGGCCAGTACCTTGGTGAGGCGGGTTTCATCGAGGCCGGTGTCGCCACCGGCTTTTTTGATGGCCGCAAGGATGTCTTCGGTGCGAATGTTGCCGACGAGCTCATCGCCGGCGAACGGGCAGCCGCCGAGACCGGTAAGCGCGCCGTCGAAACGACGGCAGCCTGCCTTGTAGGCCGCCAAGATTTTGGCTTCTGCAGTTTCAGGGCGGCTATGCAGGTGCACTCCGAGTTCGATGCCCGCCACCGCTTGGTTGGCACGCTGGAATAGATCGGCGACGAGTTCGGGTGTGGCGGTACCGGCGGTGTCGGCGAGAGAAACGGTCTTGACGCGAATGTCTTTCAGCCATTCGAGAGTTTCTTCGACGATTTCCGGGCCCCAGGGTTCGTCATATGGATTTCCAAAAGCCATGGAGATGTAAATGACCAGGCCCTTGTTCGCGGCTTTGCTTGCTTTGTTCAGAGTTTCGACCAGGCTACGGGATTCGCCGCGAGTCATGTTGGCATTGGCGCGACGGAAGTAGGCGGAAATGGAGTACGGATAGCCGACAGTGGAGACGCCCGGAGTCGAGAGGGCGCGTTCGAGTCCTTTTTCATTGACGACGATGCCGATGATTTCTGGTGGTTCGACGTTCGGCGGAAGGGAAGCGAGAAATTTCCGCATAACTTCCTCGCTGTCAGCCATTTGCTTGACGTGCTTTGGCGAGACGAAGCTGACCGCGTCGATGTGGTTGAAACCTGCGAACACCAGTTCCTTGAGGTATGCCGCTTTATAGTCCGCGGGAATAATCTCTTGCAGGCCTTGCCATGCAT
>DASSYL010000543.1:0-3152 GCA_035703315.1 Candidatus Acidiferrum sp.
GGGCCGCGCCATGGAAATTCCGTATGTGGAAGTGGACCGGCTGGCCAAAATGGTGCCCACAACACTGGGAATTGAGTTGAAGGATGCGCTGGAAGAAGCGCCGCAGTTGAAGTCGGCGGTGAACAGCGACGAAAAGCTCAAGGATCTGATGAACGTGGCGCTGCGGTTGGAAGGGCTATCCAGGCATGCCTCGACGCACGCGGCAGGTGTGGTCATTTCGCCGCAGCCGTTGACGGAGTTGGTTCCGGTTTACAAAACGAACCGCGATGAAATCACGACGCAGTACGACATGAATGCGCTCGAGCGCATCGGCCTGCTGAAGATGGATTTTCTCGGACTGACGACCCTCACTGTTCTGCAGGACGCAGTGCGGATGGTGGAGCAGAACCGCGGCGTCAAAGTGGAGATCGACAACCTGACGCTGGACGACGCGGACACCTACAAGCTGTTTTCGCGAGGTGATACAACGGCGATTTTTCAATTTGAATCGCACGGCATGCGCGACATTCTGCGGCGTTATCAACCCACGCGCATCGAGGATTTGACCGCGTTGAACGCGCTGTACCGGCCGGGCCCGATTCAGGGTGGCATGATCGACGACTTTATCAACCGCAAGCACGGCAAAACCAAGGTCAGCTACGAACTTCCGCAGCTGCAGGACATTCTGCAAGAGACCTATGGTGTGATTCTGTATCAGGAACAGGTAATGCAGATCGCCAACCGCCTGGCAAGTTTTTCGCTCGGAGAAGCGGATATTTTGCGCCGCGCTATGGGCAAAAAGAAAAAGGAAGAGATGGCGGCGCAGCGCGCAAAGTTCATGAGCGGCTGCGCAAAGAACAAGATCAACGAGAAGAAAGCCGAAAAAATCTTCAATCTGATGGAAGAGTTCGCCGGCTACGGATTCAACAAGTCGCACTCGTGCGCATATGCGCTGCTCGCTTACCAGACCGCGTATATGAAAACGCATTATCCGGTGGAATTCATCGCCGCGCTGTTGACTTCGGAAACCGGAAACGCCGAAAAGGCAGTGAAGTACATCAACGAAGCGCGCGGGATGAACATCTCGATTCTGCCGCCGGACGTAAATGAGAGTGATTTGTATTTCACTCCGGTAGGCGAGTCGATCCGGTTTGGATTAGCGGCGATCAAGAATGTCGGCGAGAACACGGCCAAGGCGATACGAGAATCGAAGCTGAGCGCGGGCGACTTCAAATCCTTGTACGATTTCTGCGAACGGATCGAACCGCGCTTTTTGAACAAGCGTGTATTTGAAAGCCTGATCAAATGTGGCGCGATGGATTCGCTGGGACCGCGCGAGGCGATGGCTGCGTCCGTGGATGACGCCATTGCGGCCATCCAACGGGCTTCACGATCGCGGGAATCGGGCCAGCACGGCTTATTCGGCGCCGGCAACGCGGCTGAGGAGCATATTACGTTCATGCTGCGCGATGCGGCGCCGTGGAGCGAGGAAGAACGGCTGGCGAGCGAGTACGCGATGCTGGGTTTTTACGTTTCCGGACACCCCCTAGAAAAGTACAGTTCGCGGCTGACGGAATGGGGAACGCTTCGGCTAGAAGAAGTGGAAGGGCAACGTAACGGCAAAGAAGTCTCCGTAGCGGCACTCATCGTTGGCACGCGGCCTATGCGCTCCAAAAAGGGCGCGCGGTGGGGAATTTTTACGCTGCAGGACATGACCGGCGTGCAGGAATTGCTGGCGTTTCCAGAGAGTTTTGCCAAGCACGAACAAATCTTGAAGCCGGGTACCCCGCTATTGCTCAAGGTAAGAGTGCAGATCGAGGAAGCGGGTATACGGCTGTCACTGCAGGAAGCGCGGCGCTTGGAAGACATCGTCGAGAGGCAGTCGGCCAAACAGGAGTTTCGCGTGCGTCTGCCCATTGCGGCGATGAACGAGGATTCGCTGGACCGGCTGGAACAATTATTCGCGAGCGCTCCGGGAATGAGCCAAGTTGTGTTTGAATTGGAGGCGCCCGATGGCACGGTTGCCGTAGTGGCTTCGCAGCAACGCGTCAAGGCATCGCCGGATCTGACGGAGGCGGTGCGGCGGGTTCACAGGGAAGCGGAGGCGGTGGCGGGGAGCGCATGACGGTCAAGGAAAAGAAAAAGTCGGCGCAAGAGGTCGCGGAGGCGCGGCAGCGCGAGCTGGAAAAGCTCGAAAAGGAAGTGGACGACCTGAAGCGCCTTGCCGGTGACGAGGACGCCGATGCGGAACTGGAACGCCTGCGCGGGGAAGTCGCGGAACTAAGGCGCGAGTTTTATGCGCACCTCGGGCCTTGGCAGCGAGCGCAGATTGCGCGACATCCGCAGCGGCCCTACCTGATGGACTATGTCCCGCTGCTCTTTACGGATTTTGTGGAGCTGCACGGTGACCGGGCGTTCGGTGACGATAAGGCGCTGATCGCGGGCTTGGCGAAATTCAAGGGCCGGCCAGTTGCGGTGATCGGCCAGCAAAAGGGTCGCGACACGAAGCAACGCGTGGTACGGAATTTTGGCCAGCCGAAGCCGGAAGGCTATCGCAAAGCGCTGCGCGTGATGCAACTGGCGGCAAAGTTTGGGCGGCCGATCTTGACGTTTGTGGACACGCCGGGGGCTTATCCGGGCATTGACGCGGAGGAGCGCGGACAGGGCGAGGCTATTGCGCGCAATTTGCGGGAGATGGCGCGGCTTCCGGTACCGGTGATTGTGACGGTTACCGGCGAGGGCGGATCCGGTGGCGCGCTGGCCATCGCCGTAGGCGACCGCGTGAACATTCTGGAGAATGGCTTTTACTCGGTGATTTCACCGGAAGGTTGCGCGAGCATTATTTGGCGCGATTCGGCCAAGGCTGAGACGGCGGCGGAAGCGATGAAAATCACGGCCTCCGACCTGAAAGAGCTCGGGATTGTGGACGAAATAGTGAAGGAGCCCGAAGGCGGCGCGCATACCGACCTGGAAGCAGCGGCGCGTTTACTAGAAGAGGTGTTGGATCGCCAGTTGATTGAGTTATTGAATGAACCGGTGACCACACTGGTTTCGGCGCGCTATGAGAAGTTCCGCAAGATGGGCCAGTTTTTCGATCTGCAGGCCTGATTCGTTTTTGCCTCACGCTCCGCGTATTTCCGCCAAGTGTTTCCCATGTCTCAACAGATGGGGTT
>DASSYL010000570.1:0-4730 GCA_035703315.1 Candidatus Acidiferrum sp.
ACCGCGTTGCACATGGAACACATCAGCGGACACGGAACCGCCGATGGCGAAGTATCGCTCGAAGGAAACTTGAAACAACCGGAGAGCCTGGTGGTCGATGCGAAATTCTCTCGGCTCCTGTTGAACTATGCGAACGTGCAACTGGAAAATACCGGGCCGGTCCACTTCCGCTCGTCGAAAGACGAAATCACGATTGATTCGGCCACGTTCAAGGGCACGGACACCAACCTGCAGCTCGCCGGCAACGTGAAGTTTTCCGGCCGGCGCAATCTGAACTTCAATCTAAATGGAGCACTCGACTTGCGGCTGCTCAGCGGTTTTGTGCCGGGACTTGACGCGCGTGGACCGGCACAAGTGAACGCCGCATTTGAGGGAACATTGGATCGGCCGCGCATCACCGGCAAAGTGCACATCGAAAATGCGCAAGCGCGCGCGATTGATTTTCCGACCGGCCTGAGTGGCATCAAGGGCGATCTGGTTTTTGACGCTTCGCGGCTTTACTTTGAAAACCTGACCGCGCAGGTCGGTGGCGGAGAATTGAGCGCCAGCGGCAGCGTGTATTATGCCGACCGGCCGATCCGCTTCGACATCACCACGCGAACGGACGGCGTGCGTATTCGCTATCCGGAGGGAATGAGCTGGCAGGTCGCGGGCAATCTGCGCCTGACCGGCACGCCAGAAGGCGGTTTGGTTTCCGGCCGTGTGCAGATCGAGCGCGTCAACATGAGCGGCGGGCTTGAAACCGCCGGTAACATCATCGGCGGCGGCCCAGCCGGAGGAAATGCGGCGAGCGGTTCGCCGTTTCTGCGCAACCTGCAGTTCGATATTGAAGCGGTTTCCACGCCCGATGCGCGCATGGAGTGGCCGAGTGCGCAGCTCGAGGCGGAGGCGAACCTGCGGGTGCGCGGCACTTGGGACCATCCAATTTTGCTGGGACATATTCACGTGCTTTCCGGGGACCTGTACTTCCACGGCAGCCGTTACCGAGTGGCGCGCGGCGATTTGAATTTCGCCAATCCGTTCCAGTTGAACCCGGACATCAACGTGGAAGCGACGACGACGATTCAACAGTATGAAATCACGCTGAATTTCAGCGGCCCGGCCAACAAACTATCTTTGTCCTACCGCTCCGATCCGCCGCTGCCCAGCAACGACATCATTACCTTGCTGGCGCTGGGGCAGACCAGCACGGAATCGGAAGTGCGCAGCGGAGGCACCGGCGCGGGAGCGGGTAGCGCGGGAACCGGCGCGTCGCAGCTTTTGTCCGAGGCCATCTCGAGCCAGCTGGGCGGACGCCTGGAAAAACTGTTTGGCATTACGCGGCTGCGGGTTGATCCGGGACTGGCCGGAGTCGGTTCGACCGGATCGGAGCAGAACGCGGCGGCGCGGATTACGGTAGAGCAGCAGATTGCGCGCAATTTCACGATTACCTATGTGAGCAATGTGAGCTCGACGCAGCAGCAAGTGATCCAGGTGGAATACAACGTGAACCGGAATGTTTCGATCATCGCGCTGAGGGATTACAACGGGACATTCGGCATTGATGTGAAGATTAAGAAGCGATTTGATTGACGGCGCGCAGTATCATTTCTGGAATCGCAGACGCTGCGGCATCCCACCCCTGGTATTTCTCGTGGGTAGGGAATCTAAAGAACTTACGGAAGCGAGTACTTAGACCGATCGGCAGCAAAAGTAATTCCTCGCCGACTGAAGCGAGAACGGTCCAGCCGCTTTCGCGGAATAACACTAAATCTAAACCAAGCCTCCTTTGCAGGACTCTGGCGGGCGCCGCCAATCTTTTCCATTATGAGAAGCCTGCACTGAAGTAGCCTAAGCAAGAGTGAGGGTGGATGGAGGCTGGCGAATGTGGTGGCGACTGAGTGGCACGATGGTTCTTGCGACGACCGGCGTTGCGGGCGCATTGCTGGGCCAGGAGCAGCACGTGCATTCCGGCACGGATCGTTTGGGGGAGGTTTCCTTTCCGGTGTCATGCTTGCCGGAGGTGCAGAAACCGTTTGAGCGCGGGGTGGCGTTGCTGCACTCGTTTGCCTACGCAGCAGCGGAGATGCAGTTCGTTGAAGTGAGCAAGGCCGACCCGAAGTGCGCGATGGCGCATTGGGGGGTGGCGATGGCTTATTACCGGCAGTTGTGGGAGCCGCGCATCGCGGCGGCGGACGTGGAGCGGGGAAATAAGGAAGTGCAGCAGGCACGACGGCTGGGCAGCGGGTCAGTAAAGGAAACCGGCTTTATCGAGGCATTGGCGGCGTTTTACGGGGAAGCGGCCCAGCTTTCGGAGGAAAAACGCGCATCGGCTTACGCCGAAGCGATGGGAAATGTGGCGAGCGGACAGCCAGCGGACAACGAAGCACAGGTTTTTTACGCGCTAGCCCTGCTTTCGACAGCTTCGCCTAGCGACCGGAGCCGTGGAAATCAGAAACGCGCGGTGGAGATTCTGGAGCCGGTGTTCCGGCAGTACCCGCAGCATCCGGGCGCGGCACATTATCTGATTCACGCGTACGACAATCCTGAAATGGCGCGCTTGGGATTGCCGGCAGCGCGCGCTTACGCGCAGATTGCGCCAGCGGCGCCGCACGCGCTGCATATGCCTTCGCACATCTTCACGCTGCTGGGATTGTGGCGGGATTCTGTTGACTCAAATCAGGCGGCGCGGATGGCGGCGCGGCGGGACGGAGACATTGGGGAAGAGCTGCACGCTATGGATTATCTGACGTACGCCTATTTGCAGGGCGGGCAGTATGAAGAGGCGAAGCGGTTACTAGGCGAGTTGGACAGGATGAAAACAGGATTGCCGCAAGGAGACTTCAAAGTGGGGTACGCGGCGGCGGCCATGCCGGCTCGCTATGCGATTGAGCGGCGGGAGTGGGCACTAGCGGCGAGGCTTGTTCCGCCAGAGGGAGACCTGCCGCAGGCTTTGGCTGTGACGCACTGGGCGCGGGCCGTGGGGCTGGCGAGGGGAGGCAAGCCTGCGGCAGCGGAACAGGAAATTGCAGGGCTGCAGAAGTGCCTGGAGGAATTGCGCGGAGCGAACGATGGGTATTGGGCGGCGCAGGTGGAGATTCAGATCGCAGAAGCCAAAGGCTGGGTTGCGGCCGCTGCGGGGCGCAACGGCGAGGCGATTCGGCAGATGCGCTCCGCCGCGGAGAAAGAAGATGCGCTCGAGAAGCGTCCGGTGACTCCGGGGCCGGTAGTGCCGGCGCGGGAACAGCTTGGCGAATTGTTGATGGATGCGAAGAAGCCGGGAGAGGCACTGGCCGAGTTTGACAAGGCATTGCAGAATGCGCCGGGGCGGAGGGGAGCTTTGGCGGGAGCAGCTCGCGCCGCAGAACTGGCGGGCGAGCGGGACAAAGCGAAGCGGCGCGGGACAGAATTAAACGGCTGCGAGATAGGCGGATGACTACAAGAGCGGAGCGATTTTTCCCGGAGTTGAATGCGGAAGGTTTAGACAAACAGGTTGCGGCGCTGCGGGAAAAGATAGAGTTGGCGCAGACGCTGATGGTGCGGCCGAACGAGCATGGGATCTATGCGGCAAGCGCGAGCCAGGGAGACGAGGCGGCTTCGGGTTACCAGAACGCTTGGCTGCGCGACAACGCAATGGTGGCGTATTCACGATTTGCTTGCGGCGACGCCGAATCGGCGCTGCGAACGGCGCGCGGGCTCACGGCCTTTCTGAAGACGCAGGCCGAAAAGATGGAGCGCATCATCGCCAAGCCGAAGCGGAAAGAGGAGGTACAGGAGCGGCCGCATATCCGGTTCAATGCAAAAACGTTGCAGGAGAACGAAGAGTCGTGGGCGCACGCGCAGAACGATGCGCTCGGTGAGGTGGTATGGCTGCGATACTTGCTGGCGAATGAGGCAGGCTTTGCGTTCGAAGCGGAGGAGCGTGAACTTTATGCGATGTTTCCGGCGTATTTTGACGCGATCCAATACTGGAAAGACGCGGACAGCGGAGCGTGGGAAGAGGCGCGGAAGCTAAATTCGTCGAGCATCGGCGCGGTGATGGCAGGGCTGCGCGAGATGGACAAGTTCGTGCGGGACGGCAATGAACGTAGCGGTGTTAAAAAATCGGGACTAGCGGAATTGTTGAAGCGAGGCCAGCGCGTGCTAGAGGTGCAGCTGCCGTTTGAGGCGCCGCCAGAACGGAAGACAGACGCGGCGCTGCTGTTTCTGATTTATCCATTGGGCGTGGTGGCGGATGAGCGGATGAAGCAATTTATCGTGTCGCTGGTGCGGGCGCGGCTGATGGGCGAGGTGGGCATCCGGCGTTATCTAGGCGATTCGTATTTTTGCCAGGATTATGACGATTGGTATCCGCCGAAGGAGCGCAGTGCGGACTTTGCGCAGAGGCTGGCGGTTCGCGATGAGTTTTTGCATCCGGGGTGCGAGGCGCAGTGGTGTTTGTTTGATCCAGTGCTGTCGGTGGTTTATGGCCAGGAATATCAGGAGAGTGGGCGAGCTGAGGCGCTCAAACGGCAACTGGAACATCTGAATCGCGCGATCGGGCAACTGGATGAGAAGGAGCGGTGTCCGGAGATGTATTTTTTGAAGCGGGGAAAGTGGACGCCGAATGAACACACGCCTTTGGCTTGGACGCAAGCGAATTTGAGTTTGGCCGTGAAATGTCTGGAATTGAGCGCAAACCGGACAGGTGGGTTTTAGAAAACCCGCAACCTGGAAAAACGAAGGGTGCAGCACCCAATAGAAATCAAATA
>DASSYL010000171.1:0-9814 GCA_035703315.1 Candidatus Acidiferrum sp.
GAAGTCAACGTCTCGCCCGGTTCCACGCGGTGCCGGCGCCAGCTGACCCATTTTTCCGGAGGAATGTCGGCAATCTCCGCTGAGAATTTCGCAGCGGTCCCGGACGGCAGGCGCAATTCGAACGCAGGATCATCCGGCGTAGCCAGCCGCAGCAGCGATGGGTTCAAGGCGCGCAAAGTCTCCGCGTCCACATCAATTGTTTCGGCCACTAGTCGCAAATCAATCGCTCGGCCCGGCTTTACGACGTCTGAGGACACCGGCTTTTCCAGTTCGGGGCGAATGCCATAGTGCGCGGCGTCCTTGGCGATCAGCGTCAGCGCCACGATGATCGGCACATAGTTCTTGGTTTCGCGCGGCAGCACGTTGCGGCGGTACAGCTCCCAGAAATCGGCGTATCCCGTGCGCTCGATGCCCTTCTGTACATTGCCCGGCCCACAGTTGTATGCCGCCATAGCCAGATACCAGTCCCCAAACAGCCCGTATAGATCGCGTAAATGCTGCGCCGCGGCCCGCGTGGCCTTCTCCGGATCCTGCCGCTCATCCACCCACCACGAGCGTTTCAACCCGTATTCGTTGCCACGCCACGGCACAAACTGCCAGATGCCGCGAGCGCCCGCTCGCGAAAGTGCCGCCGGTTGGAACGCGCTCTCCGCCTGTGCGAGGTAAATCAAGTCTTGCGGCACGCCTTCTTCCCGTAAGATCCGCGCGATCATGTCGCGATACTTTCCCGAACGGCTCAAGCCCGTCTCGACAATCGCTCTTCCCCTTGGCGTCTGGAAGAAGTTCAGAAAGGACAGCACTTCGTCATTCACCGTCAGTGGCAAGTCGTGGGAAACATTCTTGGCGGCTTCCTCGGCGCGATCCTTCAGGCGCGGGTCCACCGGAAAGGTCATGTCCGCCACTTCGTCGATGGGGGCTGGCACAGCCGTCGGCTCCTGAAATCCATCGCCGGCGTGAAATGCCTGAAGCTCATAGGTGTAAACCGTGTCCACGACGCGACGGAAAAGCTCATGCAATTCCGGATCGTGATCCACGTCGAATCCGCTCTGTAGCATCAGGTCAACGGCGGCGTCAAAATCGCGCCGCGCGGCTTCCAGATGGCCGGCTTTGAAGTTCTGTTCACCCGAGGCGAACTTTTCCTCCACTTTGGCAATCAGTTGGGCTTTGCTGTTTGGTGAGGATTGCGGCGAGGTTGCGCCGGACGTTGACGGTGGAGCTGCAGACTGCAGAGCAGCTGTCTGTGCGGCGCTGACGCCGGCACCAAGCAGCGAAATCACCGTGGCGAGCAGCGTTGTGCACACGACCTGCATGTATTCATGGTACGGAGGCCATTGCATGCGGGTCAATGCATTCGGCACGAGGGAGTTCCGATCGGCCACCAGACCAACGGTCAGTGCGGCGGTTCGTCTGTAGCGCATGGATTGGCTCAGACGACGCTAGATTACTCGGCGAGAGCGGGCGCCGGGGAAGCAACATCCCATCCTGGCTGCTCGGGCATCAGCGATTTCACCAGATCTTCCATTTCGTGGGCACTGACTACGTCCTCTGGATAGTTAAAGACGCTTAGTTCAAAGCTTACGCCGAATGCCGCGCGCGCTCCCTGCAGCTCTTCCTGCAATCGTACCGCAACGCGCTTGCCGTTCATCTGGTCAGTCTCGGGCAGCACCACGCCGAATAGCTCCGGCGCCAGTCGGAAAATGGAATCGGTCGGGCGCAGGCGGCGCGACATTCCCTTCGCGGTTGCGCTGCAGACGGTGGTCATGTCCAGGCTGGCGCCCTTGGCGGAATTCACCTTGAGCAGCACGAGCGACAGCGTCTTCTGCATGGTTTTGGCGCGACGGAACTCCATGGTCAGGCGATCCCAGAACTGGCTGGCGTTCGGCATCGAGCCCAGCAGGTCCACGTTGGCCTGATGTTTCAGCGCTATGTTTCGCTCCAGCTCCGCGAGCAGCTGCTGCTTCAACTGGCGAAGCGTCTTCTGACGATCGAGCAGGTAAGTGACAAACAGCAGCGTTAGTCCGCAGAAGCCGAAGAAGGCCACGCGCAGCGTCCATCGGTTGCCTTCGGGGTGTTCAAACACCAGTGGATACATGAAGGCTGCCAGACCGCCGGCCAGGATCAGCACGAAAACCACGGAAAGGACCGTTACCTGCAAGCCGCGGCGTTCGAGCTTTTCCAGCTCCTCTTTGTTTAGTAAGTCGGTCTGGCCCATTTTGGTTCATACTCCTGCGCAATCTGGCGCGATTTCGTTCGATACTCGGAAATCCCATATTGGAAAACAGCTCTGCCGCGAGCAATAGAACCAAAAGGCTGGTGTAGCGGAAGCAGCAACTTGCAGGAGATGGCGGGAAGTGACTCAAAACGAGGCGCTTAAAAATAGAGGCGGAAAAGAAAGACGGGCGGTCCGACCGAATTCACTCAGGGTGGTAAAACAACCCCGCAACCCGGCGGACCGCCCGCCCAAACAGTCTCTGTTCAGCTCAGAAGCCGCGTATGCAGCCGCCGAACTATTGCGATCTCAAGGTTTGTGGAGCAAACCCTGAAACCCGTGGTTTACAGAGGCTGAACGTTCGAGGCCTGCAGGCCCTTGGGGCCGCGGACGACTTCGAACTCGACCGCTTGGCCGTCGTTCAGCGACTTGTAGCCATCCGCCTGGATCGCGGAGAAATGGACGAAAACGTCCTCTCCGGTCTGGCGCTGGATGAAGCCAAAGCCTTTGCTGGCGTTAAACCACTTGACTGTTCCTTGTTCTTTGCTCACTTCTTTTACTCTTTTCGTTGATAAAAGCTATCTGGTGCTTCATGAACCGGAGCGATCAGGCCACACAAATCATGTGGCTGAAAAGCTCAGGCCGTCTTTAGCTGTTTTCTGTGATCCGGTTAACTCAGGGCTGTGAAAACCCTGCGGGCGGGCACAAAAAAAGGCCGCGAGTTTGACCCGCGACCGCTTGACAACTGCAAGGCGATACAAGAGCAACAAACGCAAACAAAGAATAGCAGGCGTTTAGAAGTAAAGCAAGAGAAATCTTAGCCGCACCAGCTCGTACCCGGCAAGAGTTCCCGCACTGCGGACGCCGCTACCATGTGTGGTTGATCCCGCCAATCCTGGCGCGGCGGATTCAAGGGCTGACGGACTGGGTTTGTTTATACCAGCGGCGACGACCAGTTTTCCAAGGTTTCCTTGACCTTGTGGAGGAACTGGTGGGCGATGGCGCCATCCACGACGCGATGGTCGTAGCTCAACGTGACGTAGCACATGGAACGGATGGCAATGGAATCGTTGATGACCACCGGACGCTTTTCAATCGCGCCCAACCCCAAGATCCCAACGTTTGGCTGGCTAATCACGGGCAAGCCGAACAGGCCGCCGAAGACGCCGGGATTGGTGATGGAGAAGGTCCCTTCCTGAACCTCTTCGGGGCGCAGTTTCTTGCTGCGCGCGCGCTCCGCAAGATCGTTCATGGTGCGCTGGATGCCGAGGATGTTTTTTTCGTCGGCGTTCTTGATGACCGGAACGATGAGGCCCCAGTCAAGTGCCACGGCGATGCCAACGTTGATTTCCTTATGCAGAACGACATTGGTGCCGTCGAGCGAGGCGTTGAGCGTTGGAAATGCGCGGAGGCCGGCGACGGCCGCTTTGACAAAGAACGGCATAAACGTGAGCTTGGTACCGTACTGCTTTTCGAATTCATCCTTGGACTTGGCACGCAGGGCGGCGACCTTGCTCATGTCAATTTCGTCGACCGAATACACGTGAGGCGAAACGTGCTTGGAGGCGACCATGTGCTCGGCGATTTTCAGACGCATCGTCGAAAGCGGCTCGACTTCGTAATTGCCGAAGTAGAGTCGCTCGCGCGGCACGCCGGTCTGCAGCGAAGGAATGAATTGCGTGCCGTGGCCGGCGGGCGAAGCGGCGGCCGGAGCGTAGGCGGGCGGAGGCGGGGGTACGACGGCGGGCCTGCTAGCCTGGGGAACCGGAGCGGCGTAAGCGGGTTCCTCGACTGGCTCTAACGGCGAAGTCGCTGCCCCTCCCCCTGCGATGGCGGCTTCAATGTCCTGCTTGCTGATGCGGCCGCCCGAGCCGGTTCCGGGAACGGTGGAAAGGTCAATGCCGTGTTCCTTGGCCATTCGGCGAACGAGCGGGGAGCTATGGATGCGCGCGCCTTCCTTGGCCGGTGCGGACGCAGCGGCTGCTGGTTGCGCGGGAGCTTGCGGCGAAGGTACCGGCACCGGGCCTGGCTTGGAGGCCGCTGGTTGCGGTGCAGGTGCTGGCTTAGGAGCCTCGGCTTTTGGTGCGGGCGCAGGAGCAGCAACCGGCGCCTCAGCAGCGACTGCCGAGCCAGCGGCGTCAATGGAGGCAACGACCGTGTTAATCGGCACGGTCTGGCCTTCTTTGACTTTAATTTCCTTGAGCACGCCGGCGGAGGGGGAAGGAATTTCCGCGTCAACTTTGTCGGTGGAGATTTCAAAGAGCGGTTCGTCGCGCTCGACTTTGTCACCGGGCTTTTTGAGCCACTTGGTGATGGTTCCTTCGAAGATGCTTTCGCCCATCTGGGGCATGACTACATCGGCTGCCATTGTGTTTCTCCCGTTAGCACCACTGTAACAAAACCAGCTAAACCAAACCTTCTAGTTCCTCAGTACTTCGCCAGCTGACGCGCCGCGTGGAGGACCTTTTCCTTGTTCGGGAGAAAGTACTGTTCGAGCGGCGGCGAATAGGGAACTGGCGTATCCAAAGCGGTGACGCGCATCAGCGGGCCGTCCAAATCGCTGAAAGCGCGTTCACACAGAATAGCGGCAATTTCTCCAGCGATGCCGCCGGTCTTGGTATCTTCGTGCACCACCAGACATTTGTTGGTTTTCTTTAACGAAGTCAGGATCGTTTCCTCGTCAAGCGGCAACAGCGTGCGCAGATCGATGACCTCGGCTTCGATGCCTTCCTTGGCGAGATCGGCGGCGGCTTCGAGAGATGTGTGCATCATCGCGGCGTAAGAAATGATCGTGAGGTGCCGGCCCTCGCGGCGGACCGCGGCCCTGCCGATGGGCACTGTGTAGTCCTCGGCGGGCAACTCTTCTTTGATGCGGCGATAGAGAAATTTGTGTTCAAAGAAGAGCACCGGATTGTTGTCGCGCACGGCGGCCTTGAGCAGGCCCTTGGCGTCGTAAGGCGTCGAGGGATAGATCACTTTCAGGCCCGGCGTGTGGACAAAATACATTTCCGGGTTGGCGGAATGGAATGGCCCGCCGTGCACGCCACCACCGGCGGGGCCGCGAATCACGATGGGCGCGGGAGCGTTCCAGAGATAGTGGCCTTTGGCCACGAAGTTGGTGATCTGGTTGAACGCGCAGACGATGAAATCGATGAACTGCATTTCGGCGATGGGACGTAGGCCAAGGTAGCTCATGCCGCAAGCGGCGCCGACGATGGCGGATTCACTGATGGGCGTGTCGATGACGCGCTCCCAGCCAAATTTTTCGAGCAGACCTTCGCTGGTCTTGAACGCACCGCCGTAGACGCCGATGTCTTCGCCAATGAGAACGACAGCGGGGTCGCGTTCCATCTCTTCGAACATGGCTTGCTTAATGGCTTCGAGAAAGGTGACTTGCGTCGCGGCGGCGGGTTTGATGTTGGTCTCTTTTGCTGCGGTGGCCATGGTTATCTCCGCGCCTTTCTCGCCTGACCTTTGCTTTTTACCGCAGAGGCGACGGGCTTGGAGGATTTCTTCGTTGCCGGTTTGGCGTTTGTGGATTTCACGGCGCGTGGGTTCGATGCAGCGGCTTCGATGGTCTCCGCTATGGCCTCTGGAACTTCGGCGTCGACCTTGCCATTGTTGTCGGCCTTTTGTGTGTCGCCAAAATGAATCGGAGCGCTGCCTCCGCCCGAAGACTTGCCGCTGCCGAAACCCTTCACGGACCAAACGGCGGCAACACTGGACTTGGGAGGAGTGACCTCCGCGACAGGGCGTTCCCATTGTGGGCGAATCTTGTGGCAGTCATCGCCAGTGCAATAGACGCCATGCTCGGCAAATTCGGGCGGCGGCATAGGGGAGTTTTCGGCGAAGTCACGTTCCTTGGAGAGTAGCGCATCGATTTTCTGCGCGATCTCTTTTTTGCCCATTTCGTCGAGCAGCTTTTCGCCCGTTAGAAATTTTTCATAGAGAGCAATGGGATCGCGGCCTTCCCAGTATGCACGCATGTCCTTGGGAACGTACTCCGCAGGGTCGTGTTGCGCATGGCCCATCCGGCGGAAGGTTTTGACTTCGATGAGGATAGGCCCCTGGCCGTTGCGCGCCCGGTTCACGGCTTCTCTGGCCGTGTTGTAGACGGCGACGACATCGTTGCCGTCCACGGTGTAACTTGGAATGCCGTATGCTTTGGCGCGGTCGGCCAGATTTTCGAGCGGTACCTGGCGCTTGACGGGCGTGGAATAGGCCCACTGATTGTTTTCCAGGACCAGTACGAACGGGGCTTTTTGTACCGCTGCGAAATTCAGCCCTTCGTGAAAGACACCAGTGGAGCTGCCGCCGTCGCCAATCCAGGTCATGGCTACGATTTTTTGGCCGAGGTAGCGGCCGGCGATGGCGACGCCCGTCATCACGGGAATCAAGTCACCCAACATGGAAATCGGCGAGACGATGTGCAGGTTTTCCAGATCGCCGAAATGGCTGGTTCCGTCCTTGCCCTTGGTCGGCGAATCGTATTTCGCCATGTGTTGCATGAAAATGTCGCGCGGGGGTACGCCTTTGACAAGCAGCGCGCCGATGTTGCGAATCATGGGTGCGAGCCAGTCTTTTTTCCCGAGGGCGTAAGCGGTGCCGACGGAAACGGCCTCCTGGCCCAGGCTGCTGTAGAGGCCGCCGACAATTTTGTTCTGGCGGAATAGCTTGACCATGGTGTCCTCGACGGCGCGGTTGAGGCGCATGTAGTAGTAGAGGTCGAGATACTGTTGCCTAGTCAATTTGCCCGAACCGTTTGCGCCATTTACTTTCGCCATTCCGCTCTCCGCTGACTCACTCCGCTCTGCCCTGTGTTCTCTCATGCCTCTGCGTTTCGATTGCGTTTACGCCGAAACCGCCACGGCTTGTTCGGCCTGCTCCAACCGTTCGAGCAAATCCTCTCGCCTAACCGCGCGGACGTCCAATTCAAATATGTCGCCCAGGTGTTTCGCCAGCATTGGCTTGACCTCGCTGAGATCAATTCGCCGCTCCAGCAATTTCTCGAGCGAAGTAGCCTTTCGTCCCGTGATGCCGCACGGGACGATCAAATCGAAGTAGCGCAAATCCGTGGTCACGTTAAAGGCAAAGCCGTGAGAGGTCACCCAGCGGCTGATATGCACTCCGATAGCTGCCAATTTTTCCGCCGATGTAGGTTCACCCACCCAGATGCCCGTTTTGCCCGCCTCTCGCTGCGCGACAATTCCAAATTCCGCCGACGCGCGGATCATCACCTCTTCCAACATCCGAACGTACCAGACGACATCGCGTTTGATGGAGCCGAGATTCAAAATTGGGTAGCCCACAATCTGCCCTGGCCCGTGATAGGTGATGTCGCCGCCGCGCGAAGTCTCAACGTAGTCGACGCCCTTTTGCCGCAACACGTTTTCGCCGGCCAGCAGATTCGCACGTTTCCCGCTGCGCCCGAGCGTAATCACATGGGAATGCTCGCAAAACAGCAGCGAGTCTTCAATCGCGCCCGCCTTGCGCGCGGCGACAACACGTTTCTGCAGCTCCCACGCTTCCGTGTAGGCGATCAACCCTAAATCGACAACCGCACAGCTTTTCACGCTTCACCCGTTACAGAGAACTGGTCGTTACACGTTAATCTGCAAACCGCGCACCGAGGCAAATGCGTCGCCCATGGCTTCCCACACCGTGGGATGCGCATGGACCATATTCATCAAATCGTCGATGGTACCTTCCAGGCTCAGCACGGCGGCGGCTTCCGCCAAGATTTCCGTTGCCAGCGGCCCGATGATGTGAATGCCGAGCACTTCGCCGTATTTTTCTTCGCTAACCACCTTGATGAAACCGCCGTGGTTGCCGAGGATGGTGGCCTTGCTGTTGCCGACAAACGGGAACTTGCCGATCTTCACGGCGTAGCCGGCATCGCGCGCCTGTTTTTCGGTCAGTCCGATGGAGCCAATCTGCGGCTCGCAATAGGTGGCATTCGGAATGCGATCTTTGCGGATCTGCTGCGCCGGTTTGCCGGCGATGTGCGTGACGGCGATGATGCCTTCCATCATGGCCGCGTGAGCCAGCTGCGGCAGGCCGGCGACGATGTCGCCGATGGCATACAGGCCTTTTTCGGCCGTCTCCATATTTTCGCCGACGTGCACGAAACCGCGTTCAACCTTTGCTTTCGATTTTTCGAGCCCGCAATTTTCGGTGAGCGGCATGCGGCCCACGGCAAGCAGCAGCTTTTCCGCCTGCAGCGTCAGCTTCTTCCCGTCTTTGTCGCTAAACGAAACGGTGACGCCTTTGGCATCTTTCTTCACGCTTTCGACTTTGCAGCCGGTCTCGATCTGGATGTTCTTCTTCTTGAAGGACTTGTCGAGCTCGACCGAGATTTCTTCGTCTTCGACAGGCACCACGCGCGGCAGAGCTTCCAGGATTGTGACCTGCGTGCCAAAAGAGTTGTAGATGGAGGCAAACTCAACGCCAACCGCGCCTGCCCCGACGACGATCAAGCTTTTGGGAATCGCTGGCAGCTCCAGAATCGAACGGTTGGTCAAAATTTGTTTATGGTCCGGCTCGATTCCCGGCAGCGCGCGCGCCTCACTTCCGCTGACTATCAATATATTGTTCGCTTCGACAGTCGTTTTCTTGCCGTCCTTCTCGACACTGATCTTGCCCGGCCCTTCGTAGCGTCCCCAGCCTTCGACCCATTCCACTTTGTTTTTCTTGAAGAGAAACTCGATGCCTTTGGCGTGCTTTTTGACGATTTTTTCTTTGCGGGAAATGACGTTGGCCCAATTCACCTTCAAGCCGCTCACTTCAAAGCCCAGCTCGGCGCCGTTTTTGAAATGATCATAAATATCCGCGTGGTGCAGCAGCACTTTGGTGGGAATGCAGCCGACGTGCAAGCAAGTGCCGCCCAGAAACGGGTCTTTCTCCACCACCACCGTTTTCAGGCCCAATTCGCCGGCGCGAATGGCAGCCACATAACCACCCGGTCCGCTCCCGATAATCGCTACATCATACTTGGCCACACGCTTCTCCCTTCGATGGGCAACGTTGAAGACTTTCGCTGTACATTAAGCCGTCTTTTTCACGGCAAATCCCTATTGCTCTGGTTGTTCTCGGCGAACATTTTTTGGCGAGTCTTCATCCTTCGCGGAAGGCTGGCACGAGAGACTAACTAGCCCAGGTTTTACGGCGGGCCGAACTCGACCGCTGAGTTATCTTTCCTGACGGGACTTCCTGCGGCCTCTACCCTATCGTGGCCCGTTGCAATCCCGGCAAATTTGCAATTTTAGCAGCGGCTGCAACTCCCCGCAACCGCACCTGCTTTTCTCCCCGTTCTGAAGGCGGCCGACGGAGGCAGTACTTCGGTACCCGCTAGGGTGACCTCCCAGGTACTCCTCAAAATAAATCCGTCGGTCTAGTGACCCCTACAAGGGCTCCCGGCAAACTGGACTTGTAAGCGGGGGGCAGCGACGCGAGCCTCCCGAGTGGAGAGAAACGGTGTTTGTAGCCGGCCTGGTGTTCTGCGTGATTGTTACGCTGCTGCTGAGTGTAGCCGGCCCAGAACCGGGAGCGACTCAGCCCGTGCGACGGCCAGCCACACGGCGCTAAGGCCAAACAATCGATCTTCAG
>DASSYL010000355.1:0-2757 GCA_035703315.1 Candidatus Acidiferrum sp.
TCCCCAAACCGGGAATCATGAGGATTTCTTCCTCGCTCGCGGTATTGAGGTTGAGCTGGATGAAGGCCTTGCCGTAGAGCTCGGTGAGTTGCTCCTTGGTCAGCGACTTGGCAAGCAGCGCATTGTATTCGCTCATAGTGAGAAAAGGCCGTTGCTCCATTATGCTTTTTACCAGGCTTGCATTCATGTGCGGCAGCACGAGCAATTCCTTCTCATTTGCCAGATCGGGATTGACCAGTCCCTGGGATTGGCCGACCTGGCTCTCCGCCGCGTCAAAAGAAACAAGCGTCGTCAGGAGTCCCCATACTAAAACCGCTACGGTGAATTTCATGCGAACCATATTACTCTCCTTCTTCCTTGGATTTACCAAGCGCTGGATGCCGGCGCGTGAAGACCAGCCCGAGCAAACCCAGATAAATCATCGCGCCGGGTGCCAAAAACGGCGGAGCCTGGTTGCGAATCGCTTCGCGGAACAAACTCCAGCCGCGCAGCGATGGGTTGGATTCCAGTTTAAACTCGGCGCTACCCTGATAATGAAAATACATTCCGGCAAAGCCGCTCGCAACAAAGCCGAGCAGAATCATCTTCAAGACGCGAATGCTCGACGATGAGGGACGGGCCCAGTGCCAGGCGGATGTCAGCAACCCAAGCAGTAACAATATAACCGGAATCCACTGCCGACTATCTTCCGTATGGCTGAGCAGGATCAATTCCGCGCCCGTGCCGAGCATGCCCGCCAGCAGAATCAAAAATACCGCCCTACGCAGAGTCGTCATCTCACTATCGTTTCCCCGCTGGTCTGCGCTGCTCGCTTAGCAATGCCGCTCTCGAACTTTGACAAGTTCTATTGGTTTAACCCAAGTAGCAACAGGGTTCAAAGCGCTGGTGTTTGCCTTAACGAATAACCTTGATGGCGGTGCGAGTCCTCAGGTTATTCCGAGCTATTAGAATCCGACCTCAGTGTTTTCCTCGAAATGAGAATCGTACGGCCCAGTGACGGCGGTTTCCGTTTGATTTAGCCAGTCCTGAGCTGGCGCGCCGCTTGCGAAAGCAGCCAGATAAGAATTTGCTCAGGAGGGAGATTCTATGAACAAACATCTCATTCAGGGCATCATCGTTGGCGGTGTGTTTGCCATGATGATCACGTGGGTTGCATCCATCGATGCCGTTGAGGCTGGTGGTTTTGCTCTGTTGGCGTCCGTGGTTTTCGGCCTGGCGGCGGGACTATGCATCGGCGGTCTCATCGCCGCGAATTTTGCTTTGTTGGCGCTCGAAGAAACCGAACACAAGGAAGCCGTCGCGCGCCGGCCCGCTCACGCCAACGCCTGAGCATCCAATATCGGAGGGGCGTGCGAGCGCACGCCCCTCACGCGCCTCTCATCGCAAGATGGCAATCATTGCGATAGTTCCGGCCCTATTTGCATTGGCTATTCGCCGACAATCCGCTATCGCACCTAAAAAGCACCTTAGTCACCGATAAATCCTGGTGACGGCATCCGAAAATCGGCTACAATGCTATCGTAAATTTCAAGGAATCTTTAAACTCGAAGGAGAGAGCGATATGCATGCTTGGATCGCGCGGCTGAGCCGCGGCTTAATGATTCTATTGCTTCTGGTGGCGCCCGGCCATGCCGGCGCTGCTGAATCAACGCGGGCATTGAGCGCCCGTGCATCCGGCGTCGCCCTCTACGCGCGCCAAGACAGCGAAACCGAACGCATCGCCACGCTAGAAAAAGATGAAGTGCTCTTGCCGATGGCCGAATCGATCGGCAATGAAGTCTGGTACATGGTGCGAACGAAACAGGGCCTCATCGGTTGGGTGCGCGGCGCGGACGTAGTCGTCAGCAGCGAAACGAAGGACGCCTTTAGGGAAAAAGACTCGAGCTCGTCCACCTGGACTGCGCGAACCGGCAACGGTAGAAC
Source organism: Candidatus Acidiferrum sp. (assembly GCA_035703315.1). GTDB lineage: Bacteria > Acidobacteriota > Terriglobia > Acidiferrales > UBA7541 > Acidiferrum. The sequence continues at coordinate 1,924 of DASSYL010000355.1, forward strand.
CTTCAACGGCAGCTGGAGCATCGCCCCCGATTCGTCCAACAAAGAAGCCAGCGGCGCCTGGACGTTGAGCGGTCCGGACGGCACCACGATCATGCGCGGCACTTGGTCAGCGGAAAAACATGCCACCGGCTGGAACGGCGTGTGGCACGCGTCCGTGGAAGGCCGTCCAGGCGAAATGACCGGTAGCTGGTCCTCCGAGCTTCCCCATACGCGCAACCCGCGATTCAACGAGCTTTTCGAGGCCGCGATCAAAGAAGCAGTGCGTGGGCTTTGGACCGGCGGCAGCGACTCGGGAAGCTGGTCCATCCGGGCGGCCGCGAAGTAACTAACCGCCATGCCGATGATGAATATCAACGGTAAAGCCGCAGTTTGTTAATTTCTGCTAATCCTCCTCTTTGCCGTGCTATAATGCCCGCTTGCGACGTTGTGTTTGGCGAGAAGGTCTCACCGCATTATTTGATTGCGCGCATAATTACATAACACTCAATTCCGACGACCGGCCAGATCGTTTCAAACGTAAGAGATACCCTTCATGGACGCTAACCAGACGCCGCGCTTTGAACCCATGACCACGGGCGTTCTTCTTGATCGAGCCTTTCGCCTCTACACTAACAATTTTTCCCTGATGCTTGGAATAACCGCCACAGCGTACGTGCCGTTCTACCTGATCATGCTGATTTTCCAATCCAGCTTGGGGGTTAACGCGCGGTCCCGGAGTGGCGACCTCTCAACTTTGATATTGAACCTCGCTTTCATTATCGTGTTCGTGCTCCTTTGGGCCAGCATTGCGTTTCCCATTGCCGGCGGCGCCGCTACCTACGCGATCAGCGAACG
>DASSYL010000471.1:0-2861 GCA_035703315.1 Candidatus Acidiferrum sp.
AGCGATGGAGGAACAAGCTGCGACACCGGCGTGAAGTGCCGGAAGGGTTCACACAGGAAATTCTGGAAGACTCCACCATCGATAACGTGGATGCGGACGTGATGGCGGCGATTTACAATCCCAAGCACCCGCCATTTTTCAACGTTTACATGGCGGGAAAACCGCACAAGGACCTGCGGTTTTTTATTCGGACGCGGGTTGGCGCGATTCCACAGCTGGATTCACCGGAAGAAGTTGCGTTGGTCAATTGCAACGGCGGCGGGATGGACGACGGCATTTGGTATTCTCAGCATTCCCTAGCGGAGTTGAAAGCTCACACCGCGAGTTCCGAAGAGGATCGCAGGCTGTTTGCGACGAAGCGCTACAACATCGAGACAGTCATCGGGAAAAACAATCACCTCGCCAGCCGCGCGACGATAACCTTTGAACCGCTCGTGATGGGTGAACGCGTGTTGAAGTTTGGCCTGCTCCCCAACCTGCGCGTGCTGCGGGTAAGCGACGAGAATGGAAAAGACCTGCATTTCATTCAGGAGGACCGCAGACAGGACGGATCGTTCTATGCCGTACTCGATGAAACTCTGCCTGCAGGCACAGAACACTCGATCACCGTCGAATATGCCGGCGACAAAGTATTATACGACGCGGGAGACGGCAGCTATTACATCGGAGCGCGTGATGCCTGGTACCCGAACCTGAATGGGTTCGGCGAAAAGGCGTTATACGACCTGACATTTAAAGTGCCGCATTCGAACGTGGTCATCAGTGTAGGCAAACTGCAGGGAGAATCCACTGAAGCGGGATTTGCGGTGACGCATTGGGTCACACCGATGCCAGTAGCGGTCGCCGGTTTCAATTACGGCCGTTACGTAAAAATGGACTTCCCCGATCCCATCACCCACTACAACATCTCGGGATACTACTTGACCGAGTTGCCGAGCAGTCTGAAGCTGTTTCAGGGAGGGGCCTTCACCAGCAACACGTCCATGCAAGGAAACGCGCTGGCGGGGATGGCACCCGGAGCGATGACCAAGTATGCCCTGGACCAGACGCGGGCACAGATGCAGCTGTGCACGTTCTATTTCGGCAAGGCGCCGTACGAAAACATCGAGATTACCGAACAGCCGAATTTCAATTTCGGGCAGTCTTGGCCAAACCTGGTGTACCTGCCGATTTCGGCTTACATCGATTCGACGCAGCGATGGATGTTGTTTGGCCGTATTGACGCGAAATTTACCGGGTTCGTGCAGGAAGTGACGCCGCACGAGGTGGCGCACCAGTGGTTTGGACATAGCGTGGGATGGGCTTCGTATCACGATCAGTGGCTCTCGGAGGGATTCGCGGAGTTTGCCGCTGGACTCTTCCTACAACAGGCTGTGGGGCCGAAGTGGCAGAAGGATTATCTTGATTTCTGGGAGCGCCTGCGCAATCGAATTCTGGAAAAAAACAATTTCGGCGTTGCGCCCAACGATTCGGGCCCGCTGTGGCTCGGTTTGCGGCTGGTTTCGCCGAAGACCGAGCAAGGCTACCAGAATGTAACCTACCCAAAGGGTGCGTACGTACTGAACATGCTGCGCTCGCTGATGTACGCGGATCAGACCACCAGCGGCAATCCGGATCAGGCGTTTATCGACATGATGCATGAGTTCATCGACAGCCATCAGAAAGTGCCGGCTTCGACGGAGTCGTTCAAAGCCATAGCCGAAAAGCACATGACGAAGCAGATGGACTTGCAACGGAACGGCAGGCTGGATTGGTTTTTCAACGAATGGGTTTACGGCACCCAGGTGCCGAAATACTCGTTCAAGTACGATATGGAGTCCGAGGGCGGCGACAAAACGAAGGTGAAGGTAGAAATTACGCAAAGCGAGGTGGATCAGAACTTTGCGATGTTTGTGCCGGTGTTCGCGGATTTTGGCAAGGGAATGGTTCGGCTCGGGCAGGTCGGAATGCTGGGCAACGCAACGCGGACAGTGATTTTTCACATCGGCAATAAGCCGAAGAAGGTCGCGCTCAACTCGTATAAAGACGTGCTGGAACGCTGAAATGCAGCGGCGGCGCCGGAAGTCCAACGCTCGGCACGAAAGAGCGAGTTCCTGTCAACGCAAAGTAGAAATGTCCGCTTCCAAGGTCTTCTTTAAGGGTGACCGGGAGGCACATGGTATTTGGGTTTGATTTTGGGTCCCGGTGTTTGTTTCCGCATGTCCTCGAGGCCGTAGGCCGGAAGGACTTGCGGATGGTCGCAAAGATAGCCGATGGGTGCGGATTTGCCTTGATACAGCGCCCGCTAGCGGCTATCTCTTTACGTTAATCGCGGCCGAAGAAAAGGCCGGCATCTATCAGAATTCGCTGACCGAAAAAAGTGCACCATGCTAGTCCCCGGAGTGGTCAGTTTTGGGCTGACCGTTGCCCGCGATGGCAAGTCGATCGTCTATGCCGTCCCTTGACAGCGCGGCGTCACGGTCTACCGGCAGAAGTGGCAGAACGGCAAAGCTGTTGGCCAGCCTCAAGTCGCGGCGAAGTTGCCGTTTGCTTTCCCGTTGACCACCGGCGGCAATGCCTATGATTTTGCGCGCGATCGTTCCACCGTGGTCTACGCGCGACCCGGTGGCCACGCCGAGCTCTACTATCTAGGCGACAAGTAAACGCCGCTGCTGCGGGTTCCGGGCGTTCACCGTTGTGTTTTCCGGCAAATTCTGGCACCCCTGAGCCGCAAAAAAGTGAGCCGCCGGTGGGGGTGCCGGCGGCTCGGGCGTGGGTCAGGAGGGAAGGTAAGGAAGATCGTTTGTTTCAGCCTCGCGCGGCGGATCGCCTTTCAGGTTGCGGCGTGCCAGGCTCCGGGCTGGCTACACTCAACAGAAGCG
>DASSYL010000045.1:0-5348 GCA_035703315.1 Candidatus Acidiferrum sp.
CAAGTCCCGATGCTCGCTCTGGCTTCCCTGTGCAGGACAGCGAGCGGAGTCTCGATCACCGGTTTTTCCGCAGTTTCGCTCATCGCTTTATTTGCAATTCAGTGTAGCAAAACGCCGCCAGCCGAGGCCGGAACTCATTATCGTTCATAAGTCACCAGTCCCGAGCCACGTCTGCTGCGGATGCTATAATTTCGCTCATGCCGGATGCCCCGATCGCTAAAGCAGGCTCGCTGCCCGCCGCCCAAACTCAGCGTCTACTCCACTTCACCATCCCGGTCGGCCTCCTGCAGTGCAACTGTTCCATCATCGGCGATCCCGTTACGCGCGAAGCCATCGTCCTCGACCCCGGCGATGAAATCCATCGCATCATGGACCTGCTGGGCCGCCACAAGCTGACTGTCAAAGCCATCTTCAGCACCCACGCGCACATTGACCACGTCGGTGGCTTAAAAAAACTGCATGACTACACTGGCGCTCCTGTTTTGATGCACCGCGATGATGTTCCGCTCTATCAGGCCATGGAAATGCAAGCCGGCTTTCTCGGGATCGAGCCGCCGCCTGTCGGCGACGTCGATCAGTTTCTGCGCGAAGGCGACACGCTGCAGTGGGGCAACCTGCAGGCGCAAGTGATTCACACCCCCGGCCACTCGCCGGGAAGCTCTTGCCTCTTCCTTCCCCCTGACGCGGGCAAAGTTACCGTGGCGACGCCAGTACTTTTCGCCGGCGACACCCTGTTCGCCGGCAGCATCGGCCGCACCGACCTATGGGGCGGTTCCATGGAGAAAATCATGGAGTCGCTCATCACCAAGCTTCTCGCGCTACCCGACGAAACTGTCGTGCATCCCGGCCACGGCTTGCCCACCACCATTGGCCAGGAGCGCCACACCAATCCGTTCCTCATCGAAAAGTAATCGCGAACAGTTTCTTTTCCGCGATTACGCCCGATACCAAAGCTCTCATTCCGAGCGTAGCGAGGAATCTCTTTTCGACTCCCGCGCCTGACGAATTTCTTCCATCACCGATTGCACCAACTCTTTCGCATGCGCCAATTCTTGCGTGATCATGCGCAAGTCCATCGCCGGAACGTTAGGGTTGCGCTGGCTGGTGCAATAGACTCCGTGCTGCCCCACCAGCACCAACGCATTCGTCAGCCGGTCCAGTCCTACCGCCAGCCGGCCGCGCTCCTTCCCATACATCTGCTCGTAGTGCTCCAGCTCATCCTTGAGTTCGGTGAATGCCGACATTGCTCGTCCTCTCCGGAGATCGTTCTGAACCTTCCTCGCGCAGCCACTCATACAAAAGAAGTGGGCCTTGCCGCATCGGGCACAACGCGTTTCGCAAAACTTTACCCTATCACCACCGCGCCACATAATCGCCTTGCCAGAAAAACTTTGGAAGTTTTCGCGTTTCCGGCGCACGATTTGCCCGCTTGCGTGTTTCTTGGGGGAAGCGGGCAGGAGCAGCGTGACATGCGACGTTCGGATTTGGTGCAGCACAAGGAAAAAGAAAAAGGCGCGGCCTCGCGCACTTCGCAGATTGTTTTTGGAGAGCGCCAGCATTTGCTGCGCGTCCTGGATTCTCTCGAGGGAACCGATTTACCGATCGCGCGCGCCCAGCAGGAACGGCGTTCGCTGGAAGAATTGATTCACGCGCGCACGCGTGAACTCAACCAGATCAACACGGCTTGGGATGAGAAAATCGGATTGGTCCTAAGCGCCGATGCCAAGCCGGAAATGCTGGAGAAGCTGGCCAAGCAAGCTCCGGAGGAGGATTTTTATCTACTGCGTTTGATCAGCGAGCATCCGCGTTCCAACGCCAAGACCTTGCAGCGTCTTGGGCGCCATCCCTATGCGGCAATTCGCGAAAATGTGGCGCGCCATCCGAACGCTGACGCGGCGACGCTGACTTATTTGAGCAAGGATCGCAGCCAACCGTTGTGGTATCTGGTGGCTTTCAATCCCAATACGCCAAGCCCGTTGCAGCGCCGTCTGCGCGATCGCCTGAAGCGCCTCGGCGAAAACCACGCCGCGATTCGCTAATCGTTGTCGAAAACCGTCAATATTCTAAAATGCCCGGTCTTCTGGTGCGGGAAGTTTTGCCTGAAGGCGTGAGCCTTCAGCCGTCGGCGAGATGCAGACGGCAGTCTCGCGAGATGCAGATGCTTACTTGTGTAGAATGCTGCCCGGGAGTCTCGTCCTGAAGCTTTCCATTCCAGACCACCAGGAACCGCGTGAGTTTTGCCTACTGGCCGCAGGGCGCTTCGCTACCGTTAACGCCGCTGGGGTGATGCTGCTTTCGATCCTGTTACTCATTCCGTGCGTCTGGCATAAACGAATCCAGGCGGGAGACCTGGGCAGCCACATGTACAACGCATGGCTGGCGCAAGGGGTGGAGCGTCATGAAATTTCCGGCGTGACTGTGGCCCGGCAATGGACGAACGTCTTGTTCGATATTTGGGCGTTGCACACTGCCAACGCTTTGGGTTTTGCGGCGGCTGAAAAGATTGTGGTTTCGCTTTGCGTGCTGCTTTTCTTTTGGGGCAGCTTTTGTCTTCTCGCATCGGTCGCGGGGCGGCCGCCTTGGAGCCTCACGCCACTTCTATTCGTACTTTCCTACAGCTACGTCCTCCATATGGGATTCCTGAATTACTACCTCTCTCTTGGCCTGGCCTTTTTGGCGCTGGGGGCGGTTTGGCGTGGCGGGGCAGGGAACTGGCTGATCGCTGCGATGTTGGGTGTGCTCTCGCTGTTTGCGCATCCGATCGGTTTTGCATTTTTCGCGGGAGCATCTCTATACCTGGGGCTTTCGCGAAAGCTGCACAACCTGCGGCGAGTGGGTCTGATCGTCCTCGGCGTTCTGGTCCTACTGTATGTGCGATGGTTTTTCACTATGCAGACCGAATACGACGCGGATTGGGCCAACCGGCGCAAGCTGTTCGACATTTTCGGAATCGATCAAATGGAGTTGTTTGGCGAACGCTATGCCTGGCTGGCAACCGCGGCGTTCGCCTGGGTTCTGCTGGCGGCATTGATCTTTTCTTACGATTGGATCACTCGGCGCGAGCAACCTTTGCCGGCTGTCCAGGTGGCGCTCGAGCTGTATTTGCTTTCCGTAATCGCCATAATATGTTTGCCGGAAAATGTTCGTTTCAGCGGGAACAGCGCGTGGGCGGGACTGCTGGGTTCGCGCTTGACGCTGATCACGGGAGTGCTGGGTGTGCTCCTCCTCGCGTTTGTGCGGGTGCGACGCTGGTTCATCGCGGGAGCGTGCGCGATTGCCGTGACATTCTTCGTGTTTCTTCATGCCGATACCGGCCGGCTGGATCGCATGGAGGCAAATGCCCGAGAGTTAGTGGCCAAGCTTCCGGAGGCGGAACGGATTGTGGTCGTTGCCAAGGCGCCAGCCGGCTGGCGTGTCCCGTTCGTATACCATTCGGTTGAGCGCGCGTGCATAGGCCACTGTTTCAACTATGGGAATTACGAGCCGTCGTCGTTGCAGTTCCGCGTGCGCGCGGTTCCGGGCACTTCATTTGTAGTGAGTTCTAACTTCAAGGCACAGGCCATTGCCAGCGGCGACTACGTTGTGCAAAAAGGTGATCTGCCGCTGGTTTCAATCTACCAGTGTGACGCGGCCGATTGGACGCGTCTGTGTGCGGCGGAGTTGAAAGCTGGATCAAAGACCGGAAAGCCCGATTAAGATGGCGACCTGATTATGCCGCCAAGCAGCGCAGGCTCAATTCTCCGCCGGACCAGTTCGCCTGAGTTTGCGATAGGCGCCGCCGCGCGATTTTTCGGCCGCAACGTCTTTGCCACAACTGCGGTTTCCATTCTGCTGCTCCTCCCATGCTACTGGCATTCGCACATTCAGGCGGGTGATCTTGGCAGCCATGTTTACAACGCATGGCTGGCGCAACTGGTGCAACGCCACGAAGTCTCAGGAATAGTCGTGGTGAAGCAGTGGAGCAACGTGTTGTTTGATGTGCTGATGCTGCGCGCGGCAAACGTGTTTGGGTTTGTGGCGGCGGAGAAAATCGTGGTTTCGCTGGGCGTGCTGCTGTTTTTTTGGGGAGCGTTCAGCTTCCTTATGGTTTTTTCGAAGCGGGCGCCGTGGCCGGTCGTGCCATTTCTACTGGTGTCGGCCTACGGCTATGCCTTTCATATGGGCTTCATGAACTATTACTTCTCGGTTGGGCTGGCACTGTTTGCGCTTGCGGCTGGGCTGAGGGGCGGGGCGGGGAACGGGTTGATCGCAGCGATGTTGGGTGTGCTCTCGCTGGTTGCGCATCCGATCGGTTTCGTATTGTTCGTTTCGCTGGCGGTGTATATCTCCATTTGGAAAGGGTTGCCGCGCTGGCCGCGCCTGACGCTTCCGCTGCTGGTGGTAGCTTTGGTGGCGCTGCTGCGAGCCCATTTTCACGCGCATCAAGCCTTGGAACCGAGTTGGCGCAGCGATGGTGTCTGGCAGCTTCTGGGTCAAGATCAGATGAATGTTTATGGGAGGCGCTATCTGCTGCTGTCGTGGGCGGCGTTGGCGTGGGGTGTGGTCAGCGCCATAGGCGCGATCTATGACTGGATTTTTCGAGGGCTGGAGCCGGCCCGGGCGCTTTGGCTCGCAACGGAACTCTATGTGGTTGCAGTGGCTGCCACGATTTGTCTGCCGGAAAACTTTCGCATTGGCCTGTATGCGGGCTGGGTTGGGCTGCTGGTTTCGCGCTTGACGTTGGTGACGGCGATCTTTGGGCTGCTCGTGCTAGCTTCGCTTCGTTTGCCGCGATGGTCGTGGCGCGGTGCCGCGGTCATCGCCGCGATCTACTTTGCCTTTTTGTGGCAAGACACGGGCAAGCTCGACCGCATGGAGGCGAAAGCCCGCACGCTCGCGCACGGGCTGGCTCGGGGAACGCGCATTGTGGCAGTGGCCAACGCGCCGGAGGAATGGCGCATCCCGTTCATTTATCACTCGATTGACCGCGCGTGTGTGGGGCACTGCTTCAGCTATGGAAACTACGAAGCTTCTTCACTGCAGTTTAGGGTGCGAGCGCTGTCCGAAAATCGCGTCGTGACCACGTCTGTCGACCAGTCGGACGACATGTCCAGCGGCGACTATATCGTCCGCAAGGGAGACCTACCCCTTGTATCGATCTATCAGTGCGACGACGCGGACTTCACGAAACTGTGTGCCCGGCCTCTTAGGGAAGGGCAGAAGACAGAAGACCCTGAATCCGAACCAGGTCCAGTCCCGGAAGATGACGAGTAGTCTGTAGTCCGCCGTTGGCCACCAGACAATCTGATCGGTTGACCTTGGTCTCATCCATCGCGGATCTGCCGCGGCCGGGGCAGGTCCTTCCGCTG